>NZ_JBSQPW010000012.1:0-62560 GCF_055118575.1 Trichococcus sp.
TACAATTGGCGAACCATTCAGAGCCCCTTTAGGGGTTGGTTAGTAACAAAGGCTTTCAGCCGCAGAGCAAACCACCCGTTCACACGGGTGGTTTTGATTGACTGCAGGGCCGATATTGCCGGATGTCGCTCGCGTATTCGATAATTCCAGTGCGATGCGAAAGAAAATTACCGAATGTTTCTTAACATTCGACAATCTCAGCCTGATGCGAAAGAAAATAATCGAATGTTCTTCACCTATTCGACAATTTCGATCCGCTGTGCTGAGCGGATTGCTTTCCTGGAATTATTCGCTCGTCAGAAAAGAAAGAGACAGTGGAAACGAGAGCATTTACCCCCGATTGCCACTGTCTCTTATTAGTCAACACCCTTAAGTCAATGATCTTGTTGATATTCGAGTCCTCTTTTTCCCTCTGGTTTATTGGTGCATGCTCTGGGTCAGAAGCCTCTGCTGGATCCGCCGCCTCCGGAAGAACCACCGCCTCCGAAGCCGCCACCTCCGCCAAAGCCACCGCCTCCGAAGCCGCCTCCACCATATCCTCCGCGATGACTGTTACCGCGGTAACCACCGCCACCTCCGCCAAGAAGCAGCCACCACAATGGGTTCATTCCGCCACCGCGTCCACCACGCCCGCCTCTGCCTCCAAAAAAGAAGGACAACAGCAAAAGGATGAACAGGAATTGAACAATGCCCGCAAAGAATGATGAATCGTCTTCCGCGTATTGGGTTGTGTAGACAGGATAACCGGAGAAAATCACTTCGTCATCATATTGGTACTCTTCATTGACGACAACCGCAGCCTCCGTAAAGATTTCTTTCAACCCGGAATCAAAGTCATTGGCCGAAAGATATTCCAGATGATTGTCCAGAATTCTGCCGGTCCGGCTATCCGTAAGGGCACCTTCCAAACCGTAGCCGATTTCGAAGCGGATTTCCCTTTCTTCGAGAGCCAATAAAATCAGCACCCCATTGTCAGTAGCAGCTTGTCCGATTCCCCACTTTTCAAACAAATCAACAGAGTACTCCTCAATTGTCTCGCCCTGCAGTGAATCGACAACCGCCACAACAACTTGGGGCTTTTCTGTCGTCAATTCATATTGCTCATTCACGCTCATGATGAATGTTTTCGTTTCTTCGGAGAGCGTGCCGCTTGGATCATAGACATAAAACTCGTTTGTCGGATCAGGCAATGCTTGGGCTTTTTTTGATGGCGCGAACGCCATCCAAAAGAAGAATATCCCTAAAACCGCAAGCAATTGCCATCGCGCCTTTTTCCTTATATGAAACAAAGCATCATCAGCCCCTCAATTATTCATCGTCAGTATTCAGATCCACACTAGGCGCGGTTTCAGCACCGCTGACCGCTTCAAAATAAGATTTTTCATCAAATCCGAACAGGCCAGCCATCAATGAGCCTGGGAACCGTTTGACCTTGTTGTTGTACTTTTGCACCGCTTCATTGTAGCGGTCCCTCTCGACCGAAATCCTATTTTCGGTTCCCGCCAACTCGTCCATAAGAGCCGTCACTTGTTCATTCGATTTCAGTTCCGGATAGTTCTCGACAATCACCAACAGACGCGAAAGCGCGGATTCCATCTCGTTGCTGGCTGCAACCTGCTCTTCGGTCGTCTGGGCGCTGCCGATTCTTGCTCGGGCATCAGCGATTGCCCCGAAAACTTCCTGCTCCTGTTCCATTGCTCCTTTTACCGACTCCACCAAATTAGGGATCAGATCATAACGCCTTTGGAGCTTGGTTTCCACATTCGCCCATTGGACATCGACATTGCTCTCCTCCGTCACCAACCCGTTGTAGGAGCTGATCAACGGCACTCCCAACAGCAGCACTGCAATAAAAACACCAATTAATCCCTTCAGCCAACCTTTCATCTTTCCATCTCCTTTATGTTTTCTTTTGTGCTTGAATAGTATTATCCCTTATTTAAACCGGAATGGCATCCATCCAAAGATGTATTTCTCACTGATTCAGTATGTCCTCCAACAAACGTGGATTGAATGTCTGCGACTTCAGCATATCCAGTTCGAATCGGTAAGGCGCCTTTTTGTTCTTTTTGTCCTCGCCGACGAACGGCGTCTCCAATATTTTTGGCAAATCCTGCAGTTGCGGATGGTGAACAATTTTATTTAAAGTTTCAAAGCCAATCGTGCCAAACCCTATGTTTGCATGTCTGTCTTTGTGGGCCCCTCTTTCGTTTTTAGAGTCGTTGACATGGACCATTTTCAAGCGCTCCAGTCCGATCACGCGGTCGAATTCTTCCAAAACACCGTCGAAGTCCTCTTTGACGTTGTAACCTGCATCGTTTGTATGGCACGTATCCAACGTCACCGATAATTTGTCGTTATGGACTACGCCATCCATGATGGCAGCCAACTCTTCGAAGGTACGGCCAATCTCCGTGCCTTTCCCGGCCATCGTTTCCAGCGCAATCTGCGCAGTCTGACTGGGCTCCAGCACTTCATTCAAGCCTTTGATGATCTGTTTGATGCCGATCTCGGAACCTGCGCCGACATGCGAACCCGGATGCAGCGTGATCTGTTTTGCCCCAAGAGCTTGAGCCCGCACGATTTCATCGCGTAAAAAACCGATTGCGAACTCAAAATGGTCCGGTTTGGTGGTATTTGCCAAGTTGATGATATAGGGAGCATGAACGACCAGTTCAATCAGGCCGTGCTTCGCCATAAAATCCATGCCTTCCGGAATGTTCATCTCATCGACATTTTTTCTCCGGGTATTCTGCGGGGCGCCTGTGTAGATCATGAACACCGAAGAACCGTACGATGCTGCCTCCTCTGCTGAACCCAACAACATTTTTTTACCGCCCATAGAAACATGTGAACCTATCTTTAACATATCTTCACCCTTTTATTGTGTATTATCTTAAACAGCCTTTTCGCCTTCAGAAAACGCAGAGACGAAAAAACAAACCTTATGATACGATTATTGTATCATAAGGCTTGTTTTCCTTACCATCAGATGCTCTTTTTAGTGCAATTATCAGTCCAATGCAGCAATTCTCAGGCTCAACTCTTTCAATTGCGCTGCGCTTACTTCGCTCGGTGCGTTCGTCATCGGATCGAAAGCTTTCCCGTTCTTAGGGAACGCAATCACTTCACGGATATTCGATTCGCCAGCCAACAGCATGACCAGACGGTCAAGACCTAAAGCGATGCCGCCGTGTGGTGGGAAGCCGTAATCGAAAGCGTCCAACAAGAAACCGAACTCCTCTTCAGCATCTTCTTTACTGAAGCCCAGTGCAGCAAACATCTGTTCCTGCACTTCGCGTGTGTAAATACGCAAAGAGCCGCCGCCGATTTCATAGCCGTTAAGGACAATGTCATAGGCCTGTGCATAGACTTCTTCCGGATGATCGGCTAATTTATCAAGGTCTTCATCATTTGGACGGGTGAACGGGTGATGCATAGCAGTATAGCGTTTTGCATCAGCATCGTACTCAAGCAATGGCCAATCCACAACCCAAACGAAAGCAAATTGGGATTTGTCGATCAGATCAAGATCGCGGCCGAACTTCAGACGAAGTTCTCCCAGCGCTTGATAGACGATTTCTTTTTTGTCAGCAACGAATACCAGCAGGTCACCAGGCTCCGCATCCATCAGTCTGATCAACTCTTCGCTGTCTTCCGAGAAGAATTTCGCCACGGCACCTTTCAGTCCGTCCTCTTCGACTTTCATCCAGGCCATGCCTTTTGCGCCGTATTGTTTGGCATATTCAATCAGATTATCCATGTCTTTGCGCGAATAGGCATCGGCTTTGCCTTTGACGTTCAATCCGCGGACTTGGCCGCCGCTTTCGCTAGTGGCTTTGAATACATTGAAGGAAGATGTCTTCGCAAATTCATTCAGGTCGATCAGTTCCAAAGCGAAACGGGTATCCGGCTTGTCGCTACCGAAACGGTTCATCGCTTCATCGTAGGAAATGCGCGGGAATGGAGCCGGAATGTCTTTGCCCAAAACGTCCTTCATGACTTTCTGAAGCATAGTTTCCGTGATTTCCTGGATTTCTTCAGCAGACAAGAAACTGGTTTCGATATCCACTTGCGTAAATTCAGGCTGTCTGTCTCCGCGCAGATCTTCATCGCGGAAGCAACGCACGATTTGGTAATAGCGGTCAAAGCCTGCGCCCATCAGCATCTGTTTGAACAGTTGCGGCGATTGCGGCAGTGCATAAAATTCGCCTTCGTGGACACGGGATGGAACGATATAGTCACGAGCGCCTTCCGGAGTAGATTTAGTCAAATAAGGTGTTTCGATGTCCATGAAATGCAAGTCATCCAAATAGTTGCGGACAGTGCGCGTCGTTTGGTGGCGAATTTTCATGTTATTCATCATTTTGTCTCTTCTCAAGTCGATATAGCGGTATTTCATGCGCAATTCATCGGATACGTTCAAATCGCCTTCGATATAGAACGGAGGCGTTTTAGCTTTCGCCAAAATTTCCACGGATTCCGCTTCGATTTCGATTGTGCCTGTGCCGATGTTCGGATTGATCTGATTTGCCTCACGCAGGACTACTTTACCTTTGACTTGGAGGACATACTCCCCACGGATCGTTTCCGCAATGCGGAAGGCTTCCTCGCTGAACTCTGTGTTGAAAACGACTTGGACGATGCCTTCGCGGTCACGCAAATGGATAAAGATCAATCCGCCTAAGTCTCTTCTTTTGTTAACCCAACCATTGGCGACGACAGTCTGTCCAACGGATGCTTCCGTCAATAATCCACAATACTCTGTTCTTCTTTCCATTTTCACTACCCTCTTCTGTATGATCTAGTCTTCTTTTCCGAAAAATTCATTAAAAGCTGTCATGTCGGCTGTCTGTGTTTTGTACACTTTATCAAAATCAGCATAAATCTCAGTCAATGATAAAGTCTTTTCTTTGCCGGTCGACATCACTTTGAATTGCACTTGTTTGTTCTCCAGTTCGTCCTCACCGATTGTCAGCACTACTTTGGCGCCATTTTTCGTAGCAGTTTTGAATTGCGCCTTAGCTTTGCGGTCATGGAAGTCCCGATCTGCCGAATATCCTGCTTGGCGCGCATTTTGGACCAATTTCAAGGCTTCAATGTTCGTGGCTTCCCCCAGGCCGACAACGTAAACATCCAACTCGGATAGTTTCGGTACATCGACTTGCTGGTCCTTCATCAAAAGAATCAGTCTTTCCAGTCCCATCCCGAAGCCAAACCCTGGCACTTCCGGTCCACCGATTTCCTGGACCAAGCCGTCATAGCGGCCACCGCCGCAGATGGTCGTTTCCGCTCCAAATACTGCGGATGATGTCATGATTTCAAAGATAGTATCCTGATAATAATCGAGTCCACGGACCATGTTGCTGTTGATTGTGAACGGAATTTCCAATGCCTGAAGCATTTCCTGGACCGATTCAAAATGTTTCTTCGAATCTTCCGACAAGAACTCCAGTATGCTCGGTGCTTGGGCAACGATTTCTTTGTCGCGTTTGTCTTTGCTGTCCAGCACGCGCAGCGGATTCTTGTGCAGACGGGTCTGGGAATCTTTACTCAGTTCATCATGGAATGGCTCCAGATAGGCGATTAGGGCTTCACGGTATCTGATCCGATCTTCCGTTTTGCCCAACGAATTGATGACCAATTTCAGATCGCTCAATTCCAGTTCTTTCAGTATATCCCATGCCAGTGCCATCGTTTCGACATCGGTCGCCGGATTGACGCTTCCGAAAACTTCGACACCCAATTGGTGGAATTGGCGCATTCTTCCGCCTTGCGGTCTTTCGTAGCGGAACATCGGACTGATGTAATAGACTTTCAGTGGTTTCGGATGTTCCGGACCAAAAAGTTTATTTTCGACGTAGGCCCGAACAACTGGAGCTGTTCCTTCCGGCTTCAATGCGATGTGGCGTTCGCCTTTGTCGTAGAAATCATACATTTCTTTCGACACGATATCGCTCGTGTCGCCGACCCCTCTGGAGAACAGTTCATAACTTTCGAACATTGGGGTGCGGATTTCTGAAAATTGATAGTCGTGCAGTATGATGCGGGCCGTTTCTTCCACATATTGCCAAATTTCCGCTTCCTGCAAATATATGTCGGCAGTCCCTTTTGGTTTTTGTATCATTTTTATCACTCCTTAAGCTTCGTACTGTCTTATGTCTGAAAAAAAGCAAAAAAATAGCCCTCTTTCCATCATGGAAAAGGACGATTAGTCAGACGTGGTGCCACCTTTATTCGAAAGCATAGCTTTCCTTTAACGAGTAACGTTCGTGGCGTAATAGCTTTGCACTATTAATCCTCCAACCTGTCTTTCGAATAAACGTTTGGGAGTGCTCTCAGCCGCGGCAATCCTCTCTGAATCAAACTTATCTATTCTACTTCGATCTTCACTGGACATTTATAATTTCCTTAACGATACAAGATAAGCTTCGAATTGTCAATACTGTTTTCATCAAACTTTCACTTTTACAATTTCTGAAAAGGCTTTGCATTGGATACTGTATCTTTGCTATAATGAGAGAAGAATTGAACATTTTTTGTAAATTTTATGCATCCCAGACCAGAAAGGAGACAACTAGTGAAGACTATCGCAAAAAATAAACATCTGTTCTTCTTGACGCTTGTTTTGCTATTTGTCGGATTGGGCTCCTTCGGTACGGTAGCATTAGCCAACTATACTACAGTCAGCATTTCCGCCAGCATCGTAAATGTCCGTTCCGGACCAGGATTATCCTACGACATCATGACGCAAATCCAAGGCGGCTCATCAGTCAACGTTTTGGCAGAAAAGAACGAATGGTACAAAGTCCGGCTAACGGACGGAAGAATCGGTTGGGTCGCCAGCTGGCTGATCAACAACACTGAGATTGCGGCAACATCCGAACTGCTGGCGACGGTCCTTGTGCCTTCCGCCAACGTCCGGCAAGAGAACAGCGAAACATCCGAAGTTGTCGGAACGGCCAGTGAAGGCGAAAAATTCGCTCTCTTATATGAAGAAAACGGCTGGAGCCAAATTCAGTACAACAATAAAGTAGCTTGGATTTTATCGGAACTGATCGAAATTTCACCAGGCAATATCCAACTGGCGCCGGAAACGATTGATACCACAGCGATTGCTGCAGACGACACTAATCCGAAGGTCATCATCACGATGGATGGTGTAAATGTGCGCAGCGGTCCTTCAACGGGCAGCGATATCCTGTTCATTGCCGAAAAAGGTGAAGAGTACGAGCTGATCAGCGAATCTGGCGATTTTTATAAGATCCTTTATGAGGGAACCCAGGAAGGCTACGTTGCTTCCTGGTTGGTGGAAACATCCGAGTCGATCACTACGCCGGTCACTGCTTCGTCCACCACCACGCTTGCCGAAGCGACCATCGTGATTGATCCTGGCCACGGCGGAGAGGATCCGGGCGCGGAAGGAACTTATATTTACGAGAAGGAAGTCACACTCAAAACCGCTCAAGCGGTGGCTGATAAATTACGCAGTGCCGGAGCAAACGTCATCTTGACGCGCACCTCTGATGTCTATGTTACTTTGGAGGATCGGGCAGAAATGAGCAATGTCAATAATGCAGACCTCTTCATCAGTCTGCATTATGATTCCACCGCAAGCGGAACTTCCGCGACTGGCTTCACGACTTATTATTATGCGGACGCGGACATTCCGTTGGCAAATCTCGTTGATGATCACTTGGCCGACAATTTACCGTTGCAGGACAATGGTTCCAAATTCGGTGATTTCCTGGTCACTCGCGAAAATGAGCAGCCCGCCTTATTGCTGGAGCTTGGCTACATGAATAATGACTCTGACGTGAAAACCTTCAACTCTGATTATTACCGCTCGTTGGTGGCAGAAAGCATTTACCAGGCACTGACAGAATATTTCCAATAAGAAAATCGGAACGGGTTTGACCAGCTTTGAAGCTGGCTATCAGAAAAGCTGAACGGGTTCGTTCAGCCCTGATTAAGGAAACACTGTGACCTAATCGGTCAAGTGTATCATGCCTCTAAGCGATTGAAATCGCAAGAGTCATGACAATTTAGGAAATCTGTCCGACTGAGCATCGAAGAGCGCAATTGCTGAGAGACTTCCTTCGTCAGTAGGTTAGTCGAACAGTATGTCTTGGCTCGCAGAGACAAGAGGTTCCTTTTTACTTTTCCGAAGGGCTAACCCGTGAAGCTGGCCATCATTTGAGGTGCATGAAACATTTTGCAAACGTGTGAAACACCTACGGTGAAGCTCTTTTCAATCCGAAAAATTTTGTACTTTCCTACTATATCAAAACAAAACAGAGCCGTCATATCGAACCTCGAAGGGTTCGATATGACGGCTCTGTTATTTGTTTTTGGAATCAATGAGAATGGTTACTGGTCCATCGTTGTTCAAACGGACAGACATGTGCGCACCGAACTTACCGGATGCTACTGAGAAACCTTCCGATCTTAGCAGCTCATTGAACGCTTGGTAGAGCGCTTCTCCCGTTTCAGGAGCAGCTGCTTGGGTAAAGCTTGGACGATTCCCCTTTTTTGTATCGGCGAACAATGTGAACTGGGATATCGAAAGGATGGCTCCACTAACATCTTTCAAGGAGCGGTTCATTTTGCCCTCTGCATCCTCGAAAACCCTGAGATTCGAAACTTTACGGGAAAGGTAGTGGACATCTTCTTGAGTATCGTCCTTACCAATCCCGACCAGAAGCATAAATCCCTCACCGATCTCTCCGATAATTTCCCCATCGACCAAGACGGATGCTTCCGTCACTTTTTGCACAACAACACGCATATAAATCCTCGTTTCATTTTGGTATTAGGATGTGACTCTTCTGACAGTGTAAACATCCGGGATATTCTTGATTTTATCGACGATTTTATCCAATTGACTCAAGTTTTGGATTCCGATTTTCAGCGTAATGACCGCGATTTTATTGCTGTCGACTTTCCCATTGACGCTGCTGAGATTTTTGGTCATTGTGTTCACTACATGCAAAATTTCGTTCAAGAGACCGGAGCGATTATAGCCCTCGACAGTCAATTCAGTTTCGTAATCGATATTGGACGTTCCTGTATCTTCCCATTCGACTTCAATCAAACGGTCACCATGTTCCCCTGAAACCTGTACATTCGGACAATCTTTCCGATGAACCGAAATGCCACGCCCTTTTGTGATGTAGCCGACAATTTCATCCCCTGGCACCGGGTTGCAACAATGGCTGATGCGTATAAGCAGATTATCCACACCCTGAATGACAACGCCGCCTTCATGGCGGATTTTCATTTTGGGATTGTCTTTTTTCGTTTTTTGCTCGATTGTGTCCAACTGTTGTTCCGCTTTGTGTTTGTCCCGCTCCCGGCGTGCTTTCTCGGTCAATCGGTTGGATACAATAAACGCGGACAATTCACCGAATCCGATGGCTGCATAAAGATCATCCTCCGAATTAACATTGAAGCGATTCAATAAATCTTTGATAGCTTGTTTCGTCAGGAATTCTTTTGGCGAAAACTCCATTTCCGTCAGTTGTTTTTCAAGCATATCCCGGCCTTTGATGACGTGTTCATCACGGTCCTGCAACTTGAAATAGCGTTTGATTTTATTTTTGGCTTTGCTGGTGGAAACCAAATTGACCCAGTCCCTGCTTGGGCCGAATGAGTTCGGTGAGGTCATCACTTCGATGATATCGCCGTTCTGCAGTTTGTAATTCAGGGGGACAATCTTGCCGTTGACTTTCGCCCCGATGGTTTTGTGTCCGATTTCGGTATGGATATTGTAGGCAAAATCCAAAGGACCTGCTCCTGATGGCAATTCAACGACATCGCCTTTCGGGGTGAAGACATACACTTTGTCCTTGAAAATATCTTCTTTGACGCTTTCCACGAATTCGCTGGCGTTCTTGGAATCATCCTGCAAATCGATCAGGTCGCGGAACCAATCGATCTGATGGGGCATTTTTTCCGGATCGATTTTTTTGGTGATGCCCTCTTTGTACGCCCAGTGCGCAGCAACCCCATATTCTGCGACTTGATGCATTTCGATCGTCCGGATCTGAATTTCGACGGGTGTTCCTTGAGTCCCGATCACGGTCGTGTGCAGCGACTGATACATATTCGCCTTGGGCATGGCGATATAGTCTTTGAAACGGCCCGGCATTGGTTTCCATTTCGTATGGATGGCACCCAAAACGGCATAACAGTCTTTGATGGAATGGACGATGACGCGGATAGCCAACAAATCATAGATTTCCGTGAACTGTTTCTTCTGATCCTTCATTTTTCGGTAGATGGAGTTGATGTGCTTCGGCCTGCCGTAGATATCGGCCTCAATCTCCAATTCATCGATCGAATCTTTGATCTTATTAATCGTATCCTTGATGTACAGTTCCCGCTCATCGCGTTTGCTGTTCATCAGATGGACAATCCGATAATATTGTTGCGGATTCAGATATCTGAGCGAAGTATCCTCCAGTTCCCATTTGATTCGGTTCATCCCTAAACGGTGTGCTAATGGTGCATAAATTTCCATCGTCTCATTGGAAATGGTTCTTTGTTTTTCCGGCTTATGGTATTTCAACGTGCGCATATTGTGCAGTCTATCCGCCAATTTGACCATGATGATGCGTAGGTCCTTCGCCATGGCCATCAACATTTTACGGTGGTTCTCGGCTTGTTGCTCTTCATGCGACTTGTATTCGATTTTTCCTAGCTTGGTGACGCCATCGACCAGGATGGCTACGGTTTTGGAAAACTCCCGTTCGATATCCTCCAAGGTATATTCAGTATCTTCCACAACATCATGCAAAAATCCCGTTGCAATCGTTTCTGGATCTAATTTCAAATCTGCCAATATCGCTGCGACTTGGGTCGGATGAACGAAGTACTCCTCACCGGACTTCCGCATCTGTCCGCTATGAGCATCCCTGGCAAAATCACACGCTTTTTGGACAAATGCCACATGGGTTTCGTTCATATATTCCGCGCATAGTTGCACAACCTCTTCAGGCGAATAGGTTTTGATTTTCGGCATGTTGTCACTCCTGACTCTTAAGATTATGTATTTACTTACTGCGATTCCGTCCGTAAACGGAAAAGTTGCTGAATATATCCTATTCCGCAAACAAAAAAGTGAATATATTTCTCTTTATTATACTTTATATTGAAACGATGCGCCATCAACAATTGTCCTCTGTTTACAACCTGGAAGAATCAAAAAAACCTTGAGGGAGAACTAAATAAAGAAGTCCCTCAAAGTTTTTTGATCATTCAATTATCAGGATGCAAACGAAGCATCCCTTGCATTTATTTAGCCGCAAGCCAACCTTCTACAATTTTCTTGCCGCTGGAAGTACCCAGGCGAGTTGCGCCGGCTG
The DNA here is from genome assembly GCF_055118575.1 of Trichococcus sp. NCBI lineage: Bacteria > Bacillati > Bacillota > Bacilli > Lactobacillales > Carnobacteriaceae > Trichococcus > Trichococcus sp. The sequence goes on from NZ_JBSQPW010000012.1 coordinate 11,367, forward strand.
CGATGAAGGCTAAGGCATCTTCATACGAACGCACACCTCCACTTGCTTTTACGTCCATTACAGGCCCTACTGTCTTGCGCATCAGGGCAACATCATCCAATGTTGCGCCCCCAGTTGAAAAACCGGTGGAAGTCTTAACAAAGTCTGCACCGGCCTTTTGGGCCAACTGGCAAGCAATCACTTTCTCTTCGTCGGTCAACAGGCACGTTTCGATGATGACTTTCAGGATTGCCTTGCCTTTGACCGCTTCGACTAAAGCTGCGATTTCATGTTCGACCGTTTGATAGTCCCCATCCTTCAAAGCCCCGATGTTGATGACCATATCGACTTCATCAGCACCATTCTGAACCGCCTGTTTCGTTTCGAAAGTCTTTACTTCAGCCGTATTGGCGCCATGCGGAAAACCTACAACGGTGCAGACAAGCACATCCGATCCGGTCAGGAAAGCCTCAACCTTTTTGACCCAGTAGGGTTGGACGCAGACGGATTTGAAATCGTACTCTTTCGCTTCTTCGCATAGGGCTTTGATATCCGCCTCTGTCGCATCTTGTCTCAATAAAGTGTGATCGATGTATTTGTTTAATCTTTCAACCATTTTTATCCGCTCCTTTTCTTAATTCCATTTCATAGGACACTGCCGCCAATGCGTACAACGGCGCTGTTTCAGCCCGCAAAATCCTTGGTCCCAACGCACAGCTCATGTGGCCGGCTTGTCGGAATGCTGCCACTTCTTCAGGCGCCAATCCGCCTTCAGGACCGAATACCAATAATAAGGAATCGCCCGCTTCAAGTTTTTCCAATGTGTTCACCAGGACGCTTTCCTCACCGGCTTTTGCATCCTCTTCATAGGCAATCAACACTTTGGTGTACTTTTCCGCTTCCGCCAACAACTCTTTGAGGTTGTGGACAGGATGCACAAAAGGCTCTTTTTGGCGGTGCGATTGCTCCGCTGCCTCTTTTGCGATTTTTTGCAGGCGCTGCTGTTTTTTTGCGCTTTTGTCTGCTGTCCACTTCACAACCGCATTTTTTGCTGCGAAAGGGATGAAGGCTGTCGCGCCCAGCTCTGTACCCTTCTGTACGATGTATTCCAGCTTGTCGCCCTTCGGCAAACCGCAAGCAATTGCGATTTTGACGGGCAGCTCTGTCGAGCGGCCTTCATCGGCCACCCACTTCAGGCTGACTGCATCAGCAGATATGTCAATGATTTCCGCAACGAACGAAATGCCGGAGTTGTCGGCCAAGTATACCTGTTCCCCTTGTTTCATGCGCATCACATGCACCATGTGGTGATGGAAATCATCCGACAAGCTGATTGGCTGCGTTTGATAGTCTTTGTTCAGTGGCGGAATGATGTATCGCTGCATGCTTCAACCCTCCAGATTTTTAGTGCAGATCAGGCAGACCCAATCCTTCATTTGCTTTTCTTGTTCGATCACAAAGCCATTGCTGATCAAAGCAGTGATCAGTTCCGCTTTCTTCGATTCAATGATGCCCGAAAGGATGAAATAGCCATCGTCCTTCAGGTTCTTGTAGGCATCAGGAAGCAGCAGCAAAAGAATTTCCGCCAGAATATTCGCAACGATGATATCCGCCTCCTCATTGGCTATCCCTACCAAAAGATTGTTCTCTTTTACGATGACATCCGAAGCATAGGCATTATAGGCGATATTTTCTTTGGAAACGCGTGTTGCGATTTCGTCGATATCATAAGCATAGACAGTTTCCGCACCCATTGCCTTAGCTGCGATACTCAGCACCCCCGACCCGGTCCCGACATCGATCACTTTTTCGCCGCCGCGCATCACTGCTTCGAGCGCTTCGAGGGAGAGACGCGTGGTTGGATGTGTGCCGGTTCCGAAAGCCATCCCGGGATCCAATTGAATCAGCATTTCTTTTTCATCCTCAGGTGTGTAGTCTTCCCAATACGGTACGATCGTCAAAAAACGAGTCAAGCGGATCGGATGGAAATATTCTTTCCAAGAATTTTCCCAGTCCTCTTCCTTCACTTGGTTGATCTGCAGCTCGTTCTTTCCGATCTTCAGATCAAATTTTTCCAGTTCCGCCAGCTGTTCTTTGATGAACAACACCGTGTCCTGAAAACCCGCATTGTTCGGATAATAGGCCATGATATAGACGGGATGCCCTTCTTCAGGCAAAGCCCGTTCCTCTTTGATTTGGCCGAAACCATCATCCTGTAGATTGACGAAGTCCAATTCATCATCTATCGCGACGCCTTTCGCACCTGCTTCCATCAATATATTCGATACAGCCTCAACCGCTTCGGTAGCAGTCACAACTTTTACTTCATTCCATTCCATTTGCAATCACCTTTCCTGTCATCAAGGGTAACGATAATACGTTTCATCAAATCTTCCTAACTCTTTCAGTGTTTCGATTGTCTGCGTAAAATTCAGCTCATTCCAATACAATTCGAAGCTTGAGTCTTCTTCATTGTTAAGGAAATCCCTAAGCCTGCTGTTGGCTTCGCCGACCGACAATCGTAGGTTCTTGACCACCGCTTCGGCCAGCCCGCCCTGAATCCCTTTTTTCCGATCGAAGGGGATGCCGGTCAAATACGCCTCTGTTTTGATTTTTGAGGACGCGCGATCATAAAACAGAACAGAATCCTCAAAAATGAACCGGTCTTCGTGATTCGAGTGGCCAAATAGATCTGAAATACTGTTGTCTGGAGGATAACTGACTTCTAATAATAACACAATTTCGACTGTATGGAAGGGTTTATGCCACTCCAATCGCCATTCGCAAGGCAAGTGCTGGTCCTCCAATTCCTCCTGGATTTTGTCGAGCATACTTTTGTCCATTTTCATCCACCTCTTTCTTTCGCTTCAATATCGTTTTCTCGCTGTTTACCGCATTGTGATGAGGCTCTCAATCCATTGTAGCAAAAAATGAGAAAAAGATATATTCCGGGCTATGCACCAGCAGATCCTTTTCTCAAAAATGGCCTACGATTCTTTGGGAACGTTTTCTATAAGGGCGGTTTGTGCTATATTTAAGTCAGGCAAAAAGTTGGAGGGATATTTCATGACAGAACAATCAGAGCTCAGACAATCCATCGATTATTTAGTGACGCGCATCGCCAGGGATTACCAAAAAGAAGAATATCAAGACTGCTTGAAAATCCAGATTCCTTTCGGCCGAAGGGCTGAAATACTGCTGGGTGACGATTACCTCACCCCGGATGAAAAAATCATTTTTGAAGACGACATCGATCCGGCGATCAAAAGCGAGCTCTTCAAAGAGATCCTGCAAACCAAGACGGACAAGGTCTTCAAAAGCTTTTTGTTGGATATATTCGGTATGCAGCCGGTTCTTAATGAAAATTTATCCATCACGACCACTAAATCAGACAACAACCGATACATCATCATCAATTTCCAAGGAGCCTTGCCCTATTAAGCTTTCCTATCTCACAAGGCCTACATCAGCGTTGGCAGGAAAACAAAAAAATTAAGTTGAGTTTATGCGAAAAGCCTGATATGATGTTGATTAGAATATTTGCTTATTAATATTGCTTTTTTATGCTATACTGTTTAGGTAACAAGGACAACTAACGAGGTGTGCAAATATGGCAGATAAAAATCTAACAACTAAAGATATTCTGCAAAAAGAATTCAAAAGCGCTATGAGAGGCTATAATGTTGCAGAAGTCGATGAATATCTTGATATGATCATAAGAGATTATGAATCTTACCAAAAAGATCTTTCTTATCTTCAAAGCGAAAATGAACGTTTGATGAGCCGTGTGGACGAGTTGACGAAGCAAGCAGTTCTGGCTAAGCCGACCCAATCAAATGTATCTTCAGTCGGCAGCGGTGTTACGAATTTTGATATTCTGAAACGCCTTTCCAACTTGGAAAAACATGTATTCGGTTCAAAACTGGATGAAACCAACGAAGAAGCAAACTAGCAGCAAAAGACATTTGTAAATTTCGGGTAATTGCGGTCTCCTTCATGGAGGCTGAGGAAAGTCCATGCTCGCACAAGCTGAGATGCTTGTAGTGTTCGTGCTTAGCGAAACAATAAGCTAAGGCAATCGATAGATTGACGGCAGAAAAAAAGGCTAAGGGCTCCGCCTATGCCTGAGTATTCTTGAAAGTGCCACAGTGACGAAGCAGACGGGGAAACCTTTCTGGTGGAACGCGGTAAACCCCTCGAGCGAGCAACCCAAACTTTGGTAGGGGCACTCTTTCCAAGGAAATGAACGAGGGAAAGAGGCAGAAATGCAGATAGATAATTACCTCCGCCATCAGAGGCCTGGCTCCGGTGGCGCGACAGAACATGGCTTACAGAAATTTACAAATCAGGCTTTTTTCTTCAAAAGAATACGATCGAGGATGGGACAAGCTAATTTTTGTCCCATTTTTCGTGCATTATCCGGCAATTTCTAAGGCAAAACAAATAAGGAGTTTTCAATGAGAACATATCAATTAGTGGCCACGGCCGCAAGCGGCATCGAAGCCATCACCGGCAACGAGCTGAAGAGAATGGGCTACAACGTCCAAGTGGAGAACGGCAAAGCCTACTTCACCGGCACAGAAGCGGATATCATCACCACCAACCTATGGCTGCGCACCGCTGACCGCATCAAAATCGTGTTCGGCAAGTTCGAGGCAAAAACATTCGATGACCTTTTCGAGCAAACAAAAGCTTTACCTTGGGAACAAATCCTGCCGATGGATGCGGAATTCCCTGTTTCCGGTAAGTCGCAAAAATCGACTCTTTACAGTGTCCCCGATTGCCAAGCAATCGTCAAAAAGGCCATCGTCAACCGTTTGAGCGAATACTACCACCGTCGTTCCCGTTTGCCTGAATCCGGCGCACTCTATCCGATTGAAGTAGCCATCAACAAGGATGAAGTGATCCTGACGATCGACACAAGCGGTTCCAGCCTTTTCAAACGCGGGTACCGTTCCGAAAAAGGCGGCGCACCTCTGAAGGAAAACATGGCGGCCGCTTTGGTGATGCTGACCAATTGGTTCCCTGACCGCCCCTTCTACGACCCGACTTGCGGTTCAGGCACGATTCCGATCGAAGCGGCTTTGATCGGTTTGAACATCGCTCCGGGCTTGAAACGCTCCTTCCCTTCCGAAGAATGGAATATTTTTGAAGAAGGTTTATGGGATCGCATCCGCAATGAAGCCAAAGCTGCTGCAAACTTCGATGTGAAATTGGACATCGGCGGTTCGGATATCGATCCGCATGTCATCGCCATCGCGAAGAGCAATGCCGAAAAAGCAGGCGTAGCGGATTATGTCACTTTCAAACAATTGGCTTTGGCCGACTTCACGACAACCAAGGAATATGGCACAATCGTCTGCAACCCGCCTTACGGTGAGCGCCTCTCCGATCAAGAAGAAATCGAGATCCTCTACAAAGAGATGGGGCAAGTTTTCCGTCCGTTGAAGACATGGAGCAAGTACATCCTGACAAGCGAATTGCTTTTCGAAGAATTCTACGGCGAAAGAGCCACCAAAAAACGCAAACTCTATAACGGCAGATTGCGGACTGATCTGTTCCAATATTGGGGTACGCGCCCCCCAAGAATTAAAAAAGAGCTTGATACAAGCGAAACCAAAGAAAAATAGTTCTGGTTATATGAATAAAAGCAGTCTGGACGGCACCGTTGATGCGGGGGTTTCCAGCCTGCTTCATTTTTTTGATAGGAGATCATCCCTTGTCGGATTAAATCAGGTTATCCGACAACTTTTTGTATGAACCCGGTCCGGTTGTCGGATACTTTCCATGTATCCGACAAACTTTGCTGAAATTGTGCTCCGACTGTCGGATTATTCCACAATATTCGACAATTTCGATACGTTTGCGCATTAGTCACTCAAAAAGGCCATCCCCGTTTCAATGCAAGGGATGGCCTTTTTTGGGGCGATGGGCAGCTTGTCGGCTATTTTCGGACATTGCCGCCTTGACTCTCATTTATTCTTCTTTGTGAGCTGATAGAGCGCATTTTTGGCGAGGTTATCGGCCCCTTTGTTTTCCTTTTCCGGAATCCATTCCAAATACAGATTGGGGAACCCGGCCATGGCCTGCAAAGCCTCCTCCAGATACGGTTTGTGTTCCGCTTTTTTTGTGTATTTTTTCCTGATCGATTCGGCAACAAGTTTGCTGTCCGTGTAGCAAAAAATGAGCTGTTCCTGTTTGTTCTTCGCTTTCAGATGGCGCAACCCATAAAGGAGCGCTTCGAATTCGGCACGATGATTGTCCATTCTGGCATCCATCGACAGGCCTAACTGTTCCTGTACGCCGTCCTCGACGATCAAAACCCCGATGGCAGCGTAGCCTTCTTTCCCGGTGGCCGCCCCATCCACAAATAGTTTTATCACCTGTTCCACATCCTAAAAAACAAAGGTGAAAGGAAATCCCGGATGGATTCCCTTCACCTTTGCGGTTTACTGTACTTATTCTTATGATTCTGCCAAGACCATCACATTTGTGGCCTGCGGTCCTCTTACGCCTTCAGCGATTTCGAACTGAACGCGTTGCCCTTCTTCAAGTCTTTTGAAGCCTTCTCCAGCTATACCGGTAAAATGTACGAAAATGTCGTCATCCTGCTGATCGAGTTCAATAAAACCATAACCTTTATCGTTATTGAACCACTTTACTTTGCCAAATTCCATTGTACATCCTCCTTCAACACTCAATTCTTTGGAACTGCTTTCACAAAGACGGGTTACCCTCATTATAGAGAGGAAACCCAACCGAGTCAATTATTCTGCTGGATTCATCCGAAAAAACCAAAAAAATCGGCCAGCTTATTTTCCAATTGTCCGATTTTAGCACGGATGCTTTGTTCGCTGGACTCGCCTGTCGATCCGGTCCCGTTGTAAATGCGGTAGAGCACCTCCAACCACTCCGTCACGGATGGGATCGTCCTGTCTTCGAACGGATAAAGAAGCGATAATTGCATGAAGAAGGCATTCTCCATCGCATCCGCCAAAGTCGGATTTTTATTGGCGATTTCTTCTTTGATGTAAGCCATCCCATCTTTGTACATTTTTGAATCTATCAAGGGAACAACTTTAGCCAGATCGACTTTTTCTTCGGCTTCATCCAATCTGACAGTTACCGAGGGATGTAGGCCGCGCGCCAGAAATTGGTGGATGATTTCGGTCTTGAGCATCCGATGGAGACCGCTGTTCATAAGCAAACGTTGCGCTATCTTACTGAATTGGTCATCCTCCAACTCCTTCAATTGTTGCGCATATGCCTGTTGCTTGTGGAATGGCTGCGTATCAATGTTTTTTTCTGTCTGAAGGATTTCCGAACTTTTTTTAAGCTTCTTCTCCAAATTTTTCAGTTCAACTTTTTCGACTTCAGCCTCCAATTGTTCCAGAGCGAATTGATGCTCCATCGACAGGCCGATAATATTTTTCCGCGCTTCGATTTGTTCGCGAGCCGCATCATAAGCTCCGGACTGGAGCAGTCCTTTCATGTAGAGGAAATCGATGTCATCAACCGAGAAGGATGCCGCTATGTCTGGCCGCATTTCGCTTATGATGGCCAGACTTTTCTCTGCTTGATCGGTCTCCTGCAGCAACATGAGATAAAGCGGGAGAATATCGTCGGCTTGCTTGATGGCTATGGCTTTTCCGATCCATTCTTCCGCAAGCTGCAGATTTCCCTCTTCGAATGCCAACAGTCCTTTTTTCAAGTATCCCTCGTAATTTAATGGAAAAACAATTTTTTCTCCCATTTCCATCACCCCAATCTAAGCTGATTTTCTTGTTAGGTTATTATAACACAAATGCGAACGCGAAAAAAACCGCCCACACAGCTGCTGCTGTGCGGACGGTCGATAACTGTTCTTGAATCAATAGTTCCGGAATCGTTTCTGGCGTTGCTCAACCAATTCTGCTGGAGTCAGTTGCTTCAGCTCTTTCAGCTTGGCACTTAACTCACGCTTCAGTTCAAGCATGACATCATCCGATTTGCGGGCTACTTTCCTACGGGATTCCATAATGATTTTGTCGATGACGTCCAATGAGAAAAGATCATCCGGCGTCAACTTCATCACTTTGGCTGCTTCATCGGATCGAGAGGAATCTTTCCATAAAATGGAAGCAAAACCTTCCGGGGACAGAACAGAATACATGGTATTCTCCAACATCCACACTTCGTTGCCCATAGCCAACGCCAAAGCTCCGCCGCTGCCACCCTCTCCTATGAAGATGGCGATGAAAGGAACCGTCAATTGGCTCATCACCAAAAGCGACTCAGCGATTGCCTCACCGATGCCTCGATCCTCAGAGTCGACGTCGCAAAAAGCGCCTGAAGTATTGATGAATGTGACGATCGGACGATTGAATTTTTCCGCCTGTTTCATCAAACGGATCGCTTTACGGTAGCCCTCCGGATGCGGTGATCCGAAATTACGATAGACATTTTCAGTCACATCATGCCCCTTTTGCGTTCCGATGACAGTTACCGGCATGTCATCCAGCAATGCGATCCCACCGACGATAGCAGGGTCGTCACCGAACTTTCTATCGCCGTGGAATTCAACAAAACCTTCACAGATGGCATGGATCATTTCAGTCGCTGTCAGACGGGAGATGCTTCTCGCAGCGGTGATAATTTCTTTGACATCCTTCACTGCACTTCACCCGCCTTTTCTGCAGGAGCATGAATCAGCAAGATATGCTGCAATGCCCTTTTCAAATCTTTTCTGGCCACAATTTTGTCGATAAAGCCGTTTTCCAGCACTTTTTCGGCTGTCTGGAAGCCTTCAGGCAATTTCGCTTTGATTGTCTGCTCGATGACGCGTTTGCCGGCGAAACCGACAGTCGCCCCCGTTTCAGCCAGGATGATATCCCCTTGCATCGCAAAGCTGGCCGTTACGCCCCCGGTCGTCGGATCTGTCAGGACTGTGATGTACAACAGACCGGCTTTACTGTGATTGGAGACTGCAACGCTGACTTTCGCCATCTGCATCAAGGACATGATGCCCTCCTGCATTCTGGCGCCGCCCGAAGCTGTGAATACAATGATCGGGAGCTTTTCAATCGTTGCGCGTTCGAACGCGCGCGTCAATTTCTCGCCGACCACTTTCCCCATGCTTGCCATGATAAAGTTCGAATCCATCACACACAAAGCAACTTTATGATTATTGATGAATGCCGCGCCAGTCACAACCGCTTCGTCAAGTCCCGTTTTTTCTTTGGCAAGCTTCAATTTGTTCTCATAACCCGGAAAAGCCAATGGATTTTCTTCGGGCATAAGGGCGTTCCATTCATCAAAAGAGCCTTCATCAACGATATTGGAAATACGTTCGTATGCCGAAATCCTAAAATTATAGGCACAATGCGGGCATACTTTATCTTTCCCTAAGTCCTTGCTGTAGATCGTCTTTTGACAATTCGGGCATTTTTCCCATAAGCCTTCAGGAACGATCGGTTTCTGATCGGCTGCTTTTGAAGCGGGAACTTGAGCTATCGGAATGTAAGGACGCTTACGAAATAATTTCATTTCCTCACCTCTAGTGTGACTTCTTGACTATTTGATTTATACACTTTCCACTTCTTCAGGTGCCCAAGTTTTAAGGAACACGTTCTGAAGATATTCCGTATCATAATCTCCGGAAATGAAATTCGGATCCTGGAGAATATCTTCCTGGAAAAATTGGTTCGTGTCGACTCCCTCGATGACCAGTTCCTGCAGCGCTCGCCTCATTTTGGCGATAGCTTCACTTCTGTCGTCGCCTTTTGTGATGATTTTGGCGATCATCGAGTCATAGAATGGCGGAATCATATAACCACCATACATGGCGCTTTCGACGCGCAGTCCATTCCCGCCGCTAGGCAAGAAAAGGTAGTCGATTTTGCCGGATGAAGGACGGAAGCCCAAAGCCGGATTTTCAGCATTGATGCGGCACTCAATCGTATGGCCGCTGATGACAACCTCGTCCTGCGTAAAGGACAAAGGCTCACCGCTCGCGATACGCAATTGCTCTTTGACGATATCGATGCCGGTCGCCATTTCAGTTACCGGATGCTCAACCTGGATACGCGTGTTCATTTCCATGAAATAGAAACGTTGTTCCGTATCAACGAGGAACTCGATTGTGCCTGCGTTGGTGTAACCGACATGTTTAGCCGCTCGAATAGCGACATCCCCCATTGCTTTGCGTGTCTCCTCAGAAATGAATGTGGATGGACTTTCTTCCAACACTTTCTGATGATTGCGCTGAAGGGAGCAATCGCGCTCGCCCAGATGGACGACATTGCCGAACGAATCGCCTAAAATCTGTACTTCGATATGACGAGCCGGCGTGATGATCTTCTCAAGATACATGCGGTCATCCCCGAAAGCAGCTTTTGCTTCCGCTTTTGCTTGGCTGAATGCTGCCTCCAAGCCGTTTTCCTGGTAGACTTTCCGCATCCCTTTACCGCCACCACCAGCAGCAGCTTTCAGGATGACTGGATAACCGATTTTATTTGCTTGAGCCACTGCCTCTTCGTATGAAGAGATGTAGCCTTCGCTTCCCGGAGTGACAGGAACACCTGCCGCTATCATCGTTTTGCGGGCATTTGCTTTATTGCCCATCAGGTCGATGATGGTGGAAGAAGGTCCGATGAATCGGATATTCATTTCTTCGCACATTGTGGCGAATGCGCTGTTCTCCGAAAGGAAACCGAAGCCTGGATGGATGGCTTGGGCTCCTGTAACAACTGCTGCGCTCAAGATGCTTGTCATATTCAAATAGGAATCGCTCGCTTTTGCGGGACCGATACAGATAGCCTGAGTGGCCAGCTGTGTATGCAATGCTTCGCGGTCGGCTTCAGAATAGACCGCTACCGTTTGGATTCCTAACTCATGACAAGCACGAATGATCCTGACAGCAATTTCTCCTCTGTTTGCGATCAATACCTTCGTAAACATATTATCTACCAATGATGAATGTCATTTCAACTTCACAAACTTTTTTGTCTCCGACAAAAGCTTGTCCATAACCGATGCCCGCAAATTTCTTCAATTTGACGATATCTACTTGAAGACGCACTACATCGCCAGGAACTACTTTTTGACGGAATTTGACTTTATTCAATCCGCCTAAATAAGCAGTTTGTCCCTTGAAATCAGGCAAAGTCAACAAAGGAATAGAACCCGCTTGCGCCAATGCTTCAACGATCAGTACGCCGGGCATTACTGGTTCGCCTGGGAAATGTCCTTGGAAGAAAGGTTCATTGATTGTTACATTTTTATAGCAGACGATGTGTTCACCGGGCGTCAATTCCTCAACTTTATCGATGAAGAAAATCGGGTAGCGGTTAGGGATGATATCCATTACTTCTTGTGCGCTTAATAAACTCATTATATTAGTCTCCTTTTTATTAGACGATACGGAACAAAGGTTGGTTGTATTCAACGATTTGCTCATTCTCAACCAAAACCTCAACGATTTCCCCATCGAACTCGCTTTTGATTTCATTCATTAGTTTCATTGCTTCGACCAAGCAGACAACATCGCCTTTTGCGATATTTTGTCCTTTAGTAGCGTAAGGTTTCGCATCAGGAGTCGGTGCCAAGTAAACAACGCCGACGATCGGAGAAGTGATGATTTTCCCTTCTTTTGCAGTAGCCTCTTCAGAAACAGCCTCCTTGAGGTTTTGGACTGGAGCGATCACTGCTGGACTAGGAACTTCTGCCGGGATGTTGTCGCTTGACTGCTGGTTCGTTTGAACCAACTTGTTCTTCGACAACAGGAGCTGAAAGTCACCTGTCTGATAGTGCAACTCAGTCAAGGTTGAATCATCGATCAAGGAGATCAGGCTTTTTACATCTTCAATATTCATGTATTAAGCCTCCCATTTTTTGAAACATAGTATGGCATTGTGGCCGCCGAAGCCCAGAGAGTTACTCAATGTGTAAGTGACTTCTTTTTCACGTCCTACATTCGGGATGTAGTCCAGATCGCAATTTTCATCAGCCGTTTGGAAGCCGATTGTTGGTGGCATGAAATCATCTTGGATAGCTTTGACACAGGCAACCGCTTCGATACCGCCGGCTGCGCCCAGCAAATGTCCCGTCATACTCTTTGTGCTTGAGATAGCGACATTGTGAGCTTCTTCGCCGAATGCGTACTTGATTGCAGCCGTTTCGCCTGAATCATTTGCAGGCGTACTTGTTCCATGAGCGTTGATGTAATCGACTTGCGCTGGAGTGATGCCTGCTTCTTTCATCGCTAGGATCATCGCTTTGCCAGCACCGCTTCCATCAGCTGATGGAGCCGTCATATGATAGGCATCACAGGTGACGCCATAACCGACAACTTCAGCCAAGATGTTTGCGCCGCGTGCCAGTGCGTGATCAAGATTTTCAAGCATCAAAATGCCCGCACCTTCACCCATGACAAAACCATTTCGTTCTTTATCGAAAGGAATGGACGCACGGTCCGGATCGGTGCTAGTGGATAAAGCAGTCAGAGCCGCGAAACCAGCGATACCGATTTCACACACCGTAGCATCCGATCCACCTGCAAGCATCAAATCGGCATAACCATGCTTGATGCTGCGGAATGCTTCTCCGATTGAATTTGTCGCAGAAGCACAAGCAGTAACGATGTCCATGCTTGGTCCTTTAGCACCGAATTTGATGGCAGTATTTCCTGCCGCCATGTTGCCGATTGCCATCGGAACGAACATAGGTGGGACGCGTTTCGGTCCTTTTTCATGCATTTTGATGATGCCGGATTCCATTGTAATGAAACCGCCGACACCAGAGCCGATGGTAACGCCAAAGCGGTCCGCATCGATTTTTTCCATGTCGATGCCGCTTTGTTCCACGGCTTGAGCAGAGGCAGCTACCGCATATTGCGAAAACAAATCCATACGCTTGTATTCTTTTCGGTCCATATACTTGGTCGCATCAAAGTCTTTCACTTCACCTGCGACGGATATGCCCGTTTCGCTTGCATCAAAATTTGTGATGGCAGCAATACCGTTTTTACCGTTTTTGATGCCGTCCCAAAATTCAGTGACTGTATTTCCTAAAGGGGTGATAGCACCCATACCTGTAATAACAACGCGATTCATATTTATCCTCCTGTCTTACATGTACATGCCGCCATTGACACTGATGGTCTGGCCGGTGATGTAAGTATTCTCACTCAAGAAGACAGCAGTGTTTGCCACTTCTTCGGCTTTTCCAAATCGTTTCAATGGGATTTGCGTCAACATTTGTTCTTGAATCTTTTCCGAAAGAACATCCGTCATTTCCGTTTCGATGAATCCTGGTGCAATGGCATTACATGTAATGCCTCTTGTTGCAGCTTCACGGGCGACAGATTTCGTCAATCCGATGATGCCGGCTTTGCTGGCAGCATAGTTGGCCTGCCCTGTATTTCCGGTTTCACCGACTACGCTTGAAATGTTGATGATGCTGCCGGCTCTTTGTTTCAGCATTAGCGGCAAAGCGTGGCGGATCATATTGAAGGTACCCTTCAAATTCACTTGATAAGTGGCATCAAAGTCCTCCTCATCCATGCGCATGATCAATTTGTCGCGGGTAATCCCAGCATTGTTAACCAAAACATCCACGGAACCGAATAGTTCTTTGGCTTGGCTGACGATTTCTTTGGCAGTCTCAAAATCGCTGACATCTCCTAGGAGCGTTTTTACAGTTACACCGTAAGATTCCAGATGCGCAACTTTTTCTTCAGCAATCGGTTTACGTGCATTCAGAACGATATTGGCTCCACGTTTCGCATAAGCTTCAGCGATGGCTTCGCCGATTCCTCTTGAACTACCAGTGACGATGACCGTCTTTCCTTTTAAATCCAAGACTATCCCTCATTTCTTGTCTGATCTTCTTATTTTTGTAATCCTTCAAGGGTCTTGCTGAGGGATTTCAAATCCTCCACATTATATACAGCGACCTCTTTGTTGATTTTTTTGATGAATTTGCTTAAAGTCGTGCCTGGGCCGACTTCCACAAAGGTGTCCACTCCCAGTTCAACCAACTTGCGGACGCTGTCTTCCCAAAGTACCGGCGATTCGATCTGACGCACTAAAAGGCCCTTGATGGCGTCTTTCGCTACGATCGTCGCTTCGGTATTGCCTACGACAGGTATCCTCGGTTCACCCACGTTCACCTCAGCCAAAGCCACTTCCAACTTTTCCGCTGCAGGATGCAACAGTGCTGTATGGAAAGGACCGCTGACGTTCAACGGGATAATGCGCTTCACGCCTTTGGACTCAAGAATTTCGATGGCTTTATCCACGCCTTCGATTTCTCCGCCGATAACAATCTGCGTCGGCATGTTGTAGTTGGCAGGCGCGACATAGGCTGTCTCGCTCGCTTCCCGGCAAGATTCTTCGATGACAGAACGTTCCGCATTCATGACGGCAGCCATTTTCCCACGGCCTGCCGGCACAGCTTCGCTCATGTATTTTCCGCGTTTCGCTACGAGCGAAATAGCCTCATTAAAAGAAAAAGCATTGGCTTTCACCAGTGCTGTATATTCTCCGAGGCTCAATCCTGCAACAAAATCTGGCTGAATTCCCTTTTCAGCTAGTAATTGATCAAGGGCGTAGCTAACCGTTAAGATTGCTGGTTGTGTATATTCAGTTAAATGAAGCTTGTCATTCTCTTGGAAACATAATTCTGCAACATCGTAACCAAGTGTTGCTGAGGCTTCCTCAAAAACAGCGCGCACAACGGCATACTCGTTATAAAGTTCTTGACCCATACCGAAATATTGTGCACCCTGACCACTATAGACAAAAGCTGTTGCCATTATTTCACCTCTATAAATTTGTTACTCAGCCCACAATTTAGCTTGGGCCAAAATAACTTCTTTGCATTCCGTCATATACTCTTGTATGATCTCGTGACACGTTTGTTCCTTCGAAATCAAACCGGCGATTTGTCCGGCCATCATCGAACCGTAGTCTTTATCGCCATCAACAGTCGCTCTTTTCAGAGCGCCTTTGCCCATTTCTTCAAGTTTTGCCAAGTCCGGATTTTCCTTGCTTGTCTCTTCTTTTTCGACTTGCAGATATTCTCTGGTCAACTTATTGCGCAACACACGAACAGGATGTCCGGTAATCTGACCGGTAATGACTGTATCGATATCTTTCGCCTTGAGAATAGCATTCTTGAAGTTTTGATGTGCATTGGATTCTGTGGCAACTACAAAACGAGTACCTACCTGAACAGCAGATGCGCCCAACATGAAAGCAGCTGCCATCCCACGTCCGTCGCCGATACCACCGGCAGCGATGACTGGAATCGAAACGGCATCGACAACCTGAGGAACCAGGGCAAGTGTCGTTGTTTTCCCGATGTGACCACCGGATTCCATGCCTTCGACTACGACAGCGTGTGCGCCATCTTTCTCCATTCTTCTCGCTAAAGCTACGGAGGCCACTACCGGAATAACGGTGATGCCTGCTTCTTTGAATTGGTTCATATAACGGGCTGGACTTCCGGCGCCGGTTGTGACAACCTTAACGCCGGCAGCGATCACTGCTTCTACGATAGCATCGACATGCGGATTCAAAAGCATGATGTTTACACCGAAAGGCTTATCCGTCAATGCTTTCATTTTCGAAATTTTCTCATTCGCTACATCCACACTATCATGTCCAGTCCCGATAAGACCCAAACCACCAGCATTGGAAACAGCACTTGCCAAATCAGCATCCGCTACCCACGCCATTGCCCCTTGAATGATGGGATATTGAATACCTAATAATTCACATAATTCTGATTTCATACAAGGCCTACTTTCCTGCTACTGCTTATTCTGCTAATTGAGCGTCAACGTATTTAACTAAATCTTCAACAGTGTTGATGCCTTCGTCTGATTCGATTTTGATGTCGAATTCGTCTTCGATGTCGTTGATGATTTGGAATAAGTCTAAGCTGTCCGCATCTAAGTCTTCTCTGAAGTTAGTTGCTAATTGTACTTCTTCTACTTCTTTGTCCAATTGGTCCACGATAATAGCTTGAATTTTTTCGAATGTCATAATAAATTCCTCCAAATATGTTTTTTTTAGTTTAATGATACTACGATGGCTCCCCAAGTGAGGCCGCCACCAAATCCTGTCATCAGCACCTTATCTTTGGTGCCGAGTTGAATTTCCTTGGTTTGAACAAGCTGATCCAACAATATCGGAATGCTTGCTGCTGAAGTGTTGCCCGTTTCCGCAATGTTTGTGGCAAACAGTGAAAATGGCAATTTCACTTTTTTGCTGATTGCCTCCAATAAGCGCACATTTGCTTGATGAGCCAAAATCTTCTTCAGATCGCCATCAGAAAGATTTCCCTTCTCCATCACTTCGCGTATGACGCTTGGCACACTGCGAATTGCAAAATCAAAGATGGCTCTGCCATCCATCGTAAGGAAAGCTTGTTCCTTTTGCGAGGAGTCTCCATACGGATTTTCTACTTTCATCGTGTTCGCCACTAATGCCATATGGCGTCCACCATCAGAATGGATCGCTTCTGCAACGAAGCAATCATCTTCCGTTCGTTCCAACAACAAACCGCCAGCGCCATCCCCAAACAGAACAGCCGTAGAACGGTCTTCCCAGTTGACGACTTTTGACATTGTCTCAGCACCGATGATCATGCCATATTGATAGAGACCGCTCTGCATCATATGGAGACCGGTAGACAATGCGTAGACAAAGCCGGAACAAGCTGCATTGATATCGAAACAGAAAGCATTTACTGCGCCTATCTTTTCTTGCACTAAACAAGCAGTCGATGGGCTGAGAGCATCCGGCGTCATTGTTGCTACGATAATGAAGTCCAGTTGGTCTGCAGTGATTTTACCGTTTTGCAAAATTTTGACGGCCGCTTTGCTTGATAAATCGGAAGTATTTTCATCCTTCGAAATGTGTCGGCTGCGGATGCCTGTCCTTTTGCTGATCCACTCATCACTTGTGTCCATGATTTTAGACAGATCCTCGTTTGAGATGACCTGTTCAGGAAGATAGTGACCTGTTGCGCTAATCTTTGAACCCAATTTCATCAACCCTGTTCCTTGATATTTTGAACTAACCCAAATAAGAAACCGTGAAGATTGTTTAGGCCTTTCAGCAAAACTTTCACTTCCTGATCTTCCATATCGCGAATAGTATTTTTTACCATCTCTCTATGGAACTTATCATGAAGACGATACAGTAAGCGTCCTTTTTTGGTTAATCCTAGTTTTACGACTCTGCGGTCATTCTCCATCCGAATGCGTTCGACATACCCCTTTTTTACCAGAGCGTTTATGGCCACCGTCAAAGTTCCCGCAGTGATGTTCAATTTTTTTGCTACTTCAGAAGTTGTATGAGCTTGATACATGCCGATTGCCTCGACTGTATGCATCTCCTTGATGGATAAATCAGAAAACGTACTGACACGCAAAGCACGCTCTTCGATATCCAACACTTCACTGAAGACTGCTACGAGATATGAGTTAATTTTATCTATGGAATGATCCAAAGATAGCTCTCCTCCTTTCGATGCCCAATCAAACCACATGCGCTTGAAGGTCAAAATAGTTTGATGTTCAAACCTTTCGACTATCAAACTATATAAATTTTTATACAACCTGTCAAGCATTTCGATAATAATTTTTCTTTTATATCTTCCGTTATCTCTTCCGGTGCTGCAAGATTCATTGAATCCCTGCTACATTTAAAACGGTTACGTTGAACTGCAGGATAACCAGCTTGCTTGATATGGCATGCCACAACAAAAAGAAGCGACGATGAGGGCCGCTTCTTTTGCATATATGTATTAATCAACTTTAACAAATTCTTCAATGTCTTTGAAATTTACGATTGTTTTATCCTCGCAGATGTCTTTCATCGTGCCGGAGGACAAATCCCAGTAGATCTCTACGACGGCGCTATTTGTCAATAATTTCCGGATTACTCCTACCATTTCCTGCTTGCGGAAGGTAAATTTTATTTCGTCACCGATTTCAGGTCGTATAGATTCCTTGATGGCTTCGACGACTTCCAAAGCCTGCTCATACGATACGCCAAGCAGATTCGCAATACGTGAGTTGCTCGTGCCCTTACGTAATTCGCTCTCAATCATGGTTTTTGTTTCATCAGTAATATTTCGTACCATCTCCATTATCGCCTCACTTTTAAGAACCAGGAACTACAACACACTTACAAGTAGTAGTATACCACACTTTTCATCATTTAGCCTATTTTTCCAATTATTGCCTTTAACATCGAAACATATCTTTCATTTTATTGACAGCTGTCCGCAATTTCATTCTAAATAGGTATTAATTATCTGTTCAGTATGAGGTATAATAAGGATGTGAAGATTTTAACATTCTGTTTAGGAGGGATTTATGATGTTGAATGATCTGATTACGATACTGAAATATGAATACACGGTGCACCCAGGAGAATATTTCAATGTCGATACCTACTGGGTAAAAAACATGTCTGAAGTGAAGACTGTCATCATCGACCAGGATCATGTATTCACGAAAATGGTAAGTTTTTATCCCAAAAATTTTGTCATCTATTTGGAGCAGTTCCCTGACCAAAGCATCTATCGCACCAACTTTCCGCTGAAAAAAATTGATAACAGCGATTCGCATGAGGTTCTTTTCGACGAGACGACAAAAAATATCTTTGAATATCTGGATTGATTTCCGGATATCTTACAAGCCATTCTACAGAAAAAGACCGCTGCAAGGATAATAGTCCTTGCAGCGGTCTTTTCAATTATTTTTAGACGTCTCAAGAGAGATTCGAACTCCCGACCGTTCGCTTAGAAGGCGAATGCTCTATCCGGCTGAGCTATTGAGACAAAATGATTATTCGGCCAAACAAATTTGAAGAAGTTTCAAACCAGTGCCACAAGAAATGATTATACAGCAATCCGTTTAAATAGTCACCATAATTTTGACTATTTCCACAAAAAAATTTCACTGCTGCAACAAATAGATAATTATGTTTTGCTATCCATCTTCAGCACTGAACATCGCTCTGTGCCGAGAAAAAAAGCGTCACACCCGCTTCACAACGGATGTAACCCCTTCTCTGACAAGGACATTTGATCCTGAAAACAGATAGGACGTCTCAAGAGAGATTCGAACTCCCGACCGTTCGCTTAGAAGGCGAATGCTCTATCCGGCTGAGCTATTGAGACAAAATTTTGAGTCCTCAAAACGACTCACAACATTTAATATTATAGGCGATGACCAGCTTAAAGTCAATACTATTTCGTAGGAAGGTTTCGAGGTTTTCCTGCAGGTGAGCTCCTTATGTAAAAAAAAAAGTGATTTTCAGGCTGAGTACAGATTTGACTCAACCTGAAATCACAAATCATTCTGCGAAGAACGTATCCTTCACGGCTGCAGTGACTGCCAATTTGACATGCTCGTAGGTCAGTCCGCCTTGCACATACAAGAGATAAGGCGGTCTGATCGGCCCGTCTGCCGTCAATTCCAGGCTTGCGCCCTGAATGAAGGTTCCGGCAGCCATGATGACATCATCTTCATAACCGGGCATATAGGCCGGAATCGGTTTGACTGCTGCGTTAACCGGCGAATATTTCTGGATCGTCTGGGCAAAAGCAATCATCGCTTCCTTGCTCGGTAATGCGACCATCTGGATCAAATCAGTGCGGGGGCTGTCCCAAGCAGGGGTAGACGGTACGTTGCACTCCTCCAATAATCCTGCTGTATAGACAGCACCTTTCACCGCTTCGCCGACAACATGGGGCGCCAAAAATAAGCCTTGATACATCTCCAAAAGGCTGTAGAGTGAGGCGCCTGCTTCACGACCGATACCGGGAGTTGTCAGTCGGTATGCACACCGTTCAATCAGGTCCTCTCTGCCAGCGAGGTAACCACCCATCTTCACGATGCCGCCGCCCGGGTTTTTGATGAGGGAACCGGCAATCAGATCCGCTCCGACTTCAATCGGCTCAAGTGTTTCGACGAACTCGCCATAACAGTTGTCGACAAAAAAGACAACTTCCGGACCAACGTGCGGTCGGATTGCCGCAATCATCTCCTTAATTTCGTTTATTGTAAAGGAAGGTCTGGCTGCATAGCCACGTGAGCGTTGTATCGCGATTATTTTTGTTTTTGTACTGATTTTTCTAAGAACACTCGGAATATCCACTTTGCCGTCCGCAAGCAGATCGATATGCTGATAAGCGATGTTGAACTCTTTTAGGGAGCCGATTCCGTTTCCGGTCAAACCAACGATGTCCAACAACGTATCGTATGGCGTTCCGGTTACGTAGATCAATTCATCGCCGGGACGCAAGACTCCGAAGAGCGCAGTCGAAATAGCGTGTGTTCCGGAAATGATTTGCGGCCTGACCAAAGCGGCTTCAGCCTGAAAAATCTCTGCATAGACTTTCTCGAGCGTATCGCGGCCGTCGTCATCATAGCCATAGCCTGTGCTAGGATTAAAATGGTAATCGCTGACGCGGTGCTTCCGGAAAGCCTCAAGCACCTTGCCTTGATTAAATAAAGCCTTCTCCTGTATTTCTTTAAACACGGGCTGGATTTTGTTGTCCACTTTAACGACCAGATCCGCCAGTAGTTCTTCTTTATTCGTCACTTGCATCAGTTACTTTGTCTCCTAACCACTTTGAATTCGTTTTAGCATATCCTCTTAAGCGATATGCGTTTGTTTCCTCTATGTACTCAATGGATTCCACAAAGGTCTCTTGCTGCATCTTATTCATCGTCCGGGCTTCAGGGCCGCTTGCATCAATGTCCTTTGTATACGGAACCAACATTTTGGCGATTTCATCCCAGATGAAGTCCTTCAATCGGTTGATGTCGTCATCTTCAAGGGCAGAAATTACGATGTTCGGGAAGAGTCTCGGCTGGAAATCCGGGCTTGCAAGATCCCGTTTGTTGTAGATCGTCAACATAGGTGTCTTATCCATGTCCAAATCCTTCAACAATGCCAAGACGGTCTTCTCATGCTGATCGATGAAGGAAGTCGAAGCATCCACTACATGCAAAAATACATCCATATTGCGGCTCTCCTCCAACGTTGAATGGAAAGCATGGATCAACTGTGTCGGAAGGTCCTGGATAAAACCTACAGTGTCGGTTATAGTTGCCTGGAATTGATTAGGCAATGTCAGCTTCCTTGTCAAAGGATCCAGCGTTGCAAACAATTTATCTTCTTCCAACGTTGCTGCATCAGTCAAGCGGTTAATGACCGTCGATTTGCCTGCATTCGTGTAACCAATCAAGCCGATTTGGAAAACTTCGCTGGCATGGCGCTTTTCTCTTGCCCTTTGACGGTGAAGTTCTGTTTCTTCCAATGTCTTTTTGATTTCCTGCATCTGACTGTGTATATGTCTACGGTCGGTCTCGAGTTTTGTCTCACCCGGTCCTCTTGTTCCTATTCCACCGCCTAGACGGGATAAATTAACGCCTTGACCCATCAAACGCGGCAACAGATAACTCAACTGCGCCAAGGCTACCTGAAGTTTCCCTTCTTTACTGCGTGCGCGCATTGCAAAGATATCCAATATCAGTTGAACACGATCGATGACTTTGCAATCGACAGTTTCTTGGATGTTGCGCATTTGCTTGGAAGAAAGCTCCTGTTGGAAAATGACGGTATCTGCTTCTAATTCTGCACACAAATTCACTAGCTCTTCCACTTTCCCTTTGCCGATGACAGTGCGCGAATCCTTACGTTCCCTCTTTTGGGTCAATACGCCGACAACTTCCCCTAATGCGGTTTCGGTCAATTCAGCCAGTTCTCTCAGCTCATATTCAAAGGCTTCATCTGTTTGATTCGTCTGAACGTTAACCAAAATTACTTTTTCTTTCGTATTTTCCATAGAATTTCCAACTTTCTTTATACGTTCTTTATCATCCATCAGGCTAAGAACGCCTCGACTAAATCTTCGATTTTCTGCATATCATGGCTGTTCCGAACCAAATCAAACCAATGGATGCCGCTCATTCTGTTTCGAAACCAGGTCAACTGCCGTTTGGCATAGCGTCTGGAATTTTGCTTCAGCATTTCTGTGGCTTCTTCATATGTGATTTCACCATTGAAATAACCGAACCATTCTTTGTAGCCGATGCCTCTTGTCGCTTGCGTCTTGACGGGCAGTTTCCTGTCAAAAAGAGCTTTAGCTTCTTCAACCAGACCCTTATCAGTCATCAGATCCACCCGTCTGTTGATGCGATCGTAAAGGATACCGCGATCGGTGTCAAGCCCAATCAGCAAGGCGTCATAATGTGGAGCTGTCTCCCGATCTGCCTGATCCGAGAAACGCTTTCCGCTGAAGTGGATCACTTCCAAAGCGCGGATCACCCTTCTGCTGTTGTTCGGATGGATCTGTTCAGCTGCTTTGGGATCCTTCGCCTGCAATTGTTTCCATATGCACATGGCATCAGTCCGCTCCAACTCAGCCTCCAGTTGTTTCCGGTAGTCAGGATTTTCGGCAGCCACCCCGCCAAACTGCATATCAAACAATAGTCCTTCTATATAAAGTCCCGAACCTCCGACAACGATCGGTAGCTTGCCTCTGGCCAGGATCGACTCGATTGCTTGTCTGGCGTCCCTTTTGAAATCGGACGCCGTGTAATCCTGCTCCACTGGAATGATATCCAAAAGATGGTGCGGGATGCCTTCAGCCTCTTCCTCGGTCACTTTAGCCGTACCGATGTCCAACCCTGCGTACACTTGCATGGAATCGCCATTGATGATTTCACCGTTATATTTTTTTGCCAGTCGGATGCTCAGTGCGGTTTTCCCCACTGCTGTCGGTCCGACAATGACCATGATTTTCTCTAAATTTTTCTTTGTTTCAGACACCCTGAATCACCTTTCTCATCTGCAGTGCGCGTTCCGGATAATCCGTGATCATCGAATCGATATTTTTGCGCAGACAAACCTGCATTTCGACCTTTCGATTCACCGTCCAAACGCGTAGCGGAATCTTTGATTGTTCGAAAGGGGGCAGACTGCGCAGAATCGAGAATTTTGGATGCCAACCTTCCACAGCAATTCCTTCACCTAGATCCAGTCGTTGCTTGCCTTTCTTACTGAAAAGCAGGGCAATTTTCGAGTCTTGGCGCAACTCCTTGATTTTTTTCAAGGTTTCGTAATGGAAACTGGAGTAGATGACCGAAAATTGGGCAAGATAAGGCTCTGCCAAAGCAAGCACCTTTTCTTCGATTGCGGAATATTGAAACACATCCGTCTTCAATTCAACATTAAGGACGCCTGTAAAGTGATTCTCGGCCAAAAGGGTCAACACCTCCTGGAGCGTCGGGATACGGGCGTTGCTGTATTTCGGATCGAACCAACTGCCGGCATCCAGTTCCTTCAATTGCTTCAGCGTCATCTCTTTGACATAGCCTTTTCCGGATGTCGTGCGGTCCACGGTCTCGTCATGGATGACCACTACCTGACCATCCCTGCTTAAATGGACGTCCAGTTCGATACCGTCGCTGGAAACTTTCAGAGCTTCCTGAAAAGCCTCCAGTGTATTTTCTGGCCGGTTTCCGCGGCTGCCTCTATGCGCGATGATTTTAGTGTATGCCAATCTCTTCAATCCTTCCGGTCTGTTCTACTGCGCAGTTCTTCTGTTACGCTTTGTTTTTTTCGGTATCGGCCAACTCAAGCAATTCTTTCGCATGAGCCAGCGAAAGTTCCGTGATATCGGTACCTGCCAACATCCGCGCCACTTCGTTGATGCGTTCAGCACCGAACAGCGACTTGACATGCGTCTTTGTCCGATCGGCAATGATTTCCTTTTCTATATAAATGTGCTGATCCGCCATCGCCGCCACTTGCGGAAGATGCGTGATGCAAAGCACTTGTGAGTAACCGGCCACCAAGTGGATCTTATTGGCTATCGCCTGCGCTACCCTGCCCGAGACACCCGTATCCACTTCATCAAAGATGATGCTGGTGATGCCTTGGGTTTTGGTGAAAATGGCTTTCATCGCCAACATCATCCTTGAAAGTTCGCCACCGCTGGCAACCTTCGCCAATGCTTTTAAAGGTTCGCCGACATTCGTCGCAATATAGAATTCCACCTGATCCAAGCCGTTATCAGTGATTTGAACCTTTCCTGGTTGTTCATGGAACACCGTCTTGAAAAGGACCTTGTCCATGTACAATTCCTTCAGCTGCAGTTGGATCTGTTCTTCCAGAACGGTTGCAGCTTTCTTCCGGATAGTGGTCAATTGTCTGCCGACAGCCAAGATCTCTTCTTTTGCTTTGTTGTAGTCCACATTGAGTTTCTCAAGGTAGCTTTCCCGGTTTTCGATCAGATCCAGCTCTTGGGAAATTTTTTCGTAATGCCCCAGCACTTCATTGATTGTGTTTCCGTATTTCCGCTTCAACTGGCGGATCAATTCCAATCGGTTCTCGATTTCGTTCAAGCGCCCTTCATCGTAGGACAATTGCTCGATCTCCGACAGGATGTCACCTGCGCATTCCTGCAGTTGGTAATACGCTGCCGAGACCGAGGATGCAATTGCCTGGTAGACTGGATTGATGTCCTGCACTTTTTCCAGCGCCGCCATGCCGAGACCGATTTTGTCGATGCCGTTCTCTTCACTGTTCTGCATTGAATCGTACGCACTCGTTAAAGCCTGCATGACTTTTTGGTAGTTGACGAGCAGGTTCCGCTCCTCTTCCAATTTTTCATCCTCTGCAGCATCTTTCAACTGCGCTTGTTCGATTTCCTGGATTTGGAAAGTCAACAAGTCGATTCTTTGGACCGTTTCTTTCTCGTCCGTCTTCAGTTTGATCAGTTGCTTGCGTGTATCCACATATTTGGCATAAGTATTGAGATAGGTCGTTTTGACTTCTCTCAGTTCATTCCCGGCAAACTGATCCAGCAGGTCGATATGTTTTTGCGGATCCATCAATTCTTGATGCTCGTTCTGCCCGTGGATATCGATCAGCGTTTCGCCTACTTCACGCAGAGTCGCAACTGTCACGATTGTCCCGTTGACGCGGGAAATGTTTTTGCCGTTTCGGGAAAGTTCCCGCTGCAGCAAAACTTGGTTCCCGTCTGCTTCGATTCCGTATGACTCCAACACGGAAACTGTCTTGGCGTTTTCGGGAATACTGAAAAGCCCTTGGATGACCGTCTTGTTTTCGCCGTATCGAATCAAATCGTTGGATCCTCTTCCGCCTGCCAACAGACCTACGGCATCGATGATGATGGATTTCCCTGCGCCGGTTTCCCCAGTCAGCACGGTCATACCCTCGTCGAAACTCACTTGAAGATTTTCAATTATTGCAAAATTTTTAATGGACAACTCTTGTAACATTCCGTATTCCCCTTCGCAATGGTTCCTTAGTCACCTATTTATCGGAAATCGAGATTGATTTGCTCTTAAGCTGCAGGTAAGCCTCTTTGACGACTTGCTGGCTGTCTATTTCCGGAGAAATGATTCCCGGCGCATGATCATTAGCCTCTAAATGGACCAAAAATTCGATGTTTCCGGTCCCACCTGTGATGGGCGAAAAGCTCAGATTTTTCACATCAAACCCGGTCAGCGAAGCGAAATCCAAGATGTCCCGCAACACTTCATTATGGACTGCCGGATCACTGACGATGCCTTTTTTGCCGATTTTCCCTCTTCCAGCTTCGAATTGCGGTTTGATCAGCGCAACGACGTCTCCGCCGACAGCGATGATTTCCTTCAGGACAGGCAAAATCAGTTTCAACGAAATGAAGGATACATCGATGGAAGCCATCTCGGGCCTTCCTTTTTCAAAATCCTCAAGCTTGCTGTAACGGAAATTCACCCGTTCCATCACCTCGACGCGCTCATCCTGGCGCAACTTCCAATCCAATTGGTTGTAGCCGACATCCAGTGCGTAGCATAATTTCGCTCCATTTTGGAGCGCGACATCCGTAAAACCGCCCGTTGAACTGCCGATATCCAAAAAGATTTTGTCCTTAGGGTTCACTTGGAATAAAGCGATGGCTTTTTCAAGTTTCAATCCGCCACGGCTCACGTATTTCAATGTTTCTCCTTTTATGTGGAGCGTTTTCTCGACGGAAATTTTTTCGCCCGGTTTGTCGTAGCGCTGGTTGTTTTCGTCATAGATTTGCCCGGCCATGATCAATCTTTTGGCTTTTTCACGGGAATCTGTCAAGCCCTGTTGTACTACAAGTAAATCCAATCTTTCTTTTTCCATGATAATCTCCCGTTATATTCTGACATAATCCAATATTTGGCGGAATACATCTATTTTGTTCTCCGTATCGCCATTGGATAGTACCACTCGATTCAAACAGTCTTCCGCTTGGCGAATGACGTCGTTCAGTTCTTGAATGGCTCCGGCGATACCCAATAAGGATGGGTATGTATTTTTGTTCAATGCGGCATCATGATGGATGGTTTTGCCTGTCTCGGCCTCATCCAACACGACATCCTTCAGATCGTTGTGGATTTGGTATGCCAAACCTAAGTGTCTGGAGTATCTTTCCATCTCGGTTATGAACAGTTCATCCGCATCCGCGATGAGGCATCCCGCCGTGACAGCGTACCTTATCAATGCGCCGGTCTTTTTATCGTGGACTTGCTTCAACTCTTCTATTGTCAGTGCCTTCTTTTCACCCTCAACATCATCCATCTGGCCGGCGATCATGCCGTTCGGACCCGAGGCTTTCGCCAACAAGTCGATCAGTTTGATTCTTTTTTCCGCCGGAATGTCAGAGGATTGTGCAAGGATTTCAAATGCCGCCGTCAACAACGCATCACCTGCAAGGATTGCGGTGGATTCTCCGAATACTTTATGGGAAGTCAAGCGCCCCCGTCTGTAATCATCATCATCCATGGCCGGCAGATCATCATGGATCAAGGAATACGTATGGATATATTCCAAAGCGGCTGCGGCTGCGAAGCCATCCGCAATCTCACCGTCGGCCAACCAAAGCGTCGCCAACACTAAAAGAGGGCGAATTCTTTTTCCGCCCCCCATTAAAGAATACGCCATCGCTTTGTGCAGATTTTCTTGCGAAGGCACACGTGCATCCAATTCCGAGTAGAGGAAAGCATCGAATCGAGGCATCCATTCCGATTGAAATTCACTAAGATTCATGCCTGTCATTCTCCTTCGGTTTGGGTTGCCGGCGCTTCAAAATTCGCTTCCGAACCGTCCGGATTAACGATTTTTGTCAACGTTTTTTCAGCATTGTTCAAAGTGTCTTGGCAATATTTGCTGAGATCCATCCCGACCTTGAATTGCTCCAATGCCTCTTCCAAGGGGACATCCCCTGCTTCCAGTCTTGTTACAATAGCTTCTAATTGGTTCATCGCTTCTTCAAAACTTACTTTTTTTTCGGCCTTCATCATTTTTCCTCCACCACTTGTTTTACTTCCGCTTCGGCGTAACCGTCCGAAAAATTCACTTTCAATTTATCGCCGCTTTGCAATTCCTTGACGGATGCGACTACGTTCCCGTCCCTTGTCGTATAAGTGTACCCCCGCGACATGATCTTCAACGGGCTCAACAAGTCCAACGATTGCATAGCCGATGTCATGCGCATTTCCTTTTGTTTCAAGTAGCGGTCCATGGCCCTTTGCAGTTCATCGGTGACCTGCTGTCTGCGATTGCCGGCCAGCTGAACGTCTCTTGCCGGATTGCGGTTTTCAAGACGCAATTGCAGCCGTTGCGACTCATTGGAGCGCAAATGGATCTGCTGTTGCATCTGATTTGCCAGTCGTTGCTGCACCTGGTCGGCTTTGATGGCATAACCTTCATACATCCGCTCCGGTTGTCTGAAGATATACGATTGCATGGCGCGATTCAATCGTTGTTGTTGCATCGTATGCAGATGCCGCATTTTCTGATAGAGCCTGTTGTCGATCTGATGGATATAACGGATGACATCGCTCAACACCGGCACAGACAATTCTGCCGCTGCTGTTGGGGTAGCGGCACGGACATCGGCAACAAAGTCAGCCAATGTCGTATCCGTTTCATGACCTACAGAAGAAATGACCGGGACACTCATAGCCGCTATTTGCCGAACGACCGCTTCCTCGTTAAAGGACCACAGATCCTCGATGGAACCGCCGCCCCTCGCAACAATGACAGTATCAAAATCGCCTTTATCCTCAATCAATTTAAGATTGCTTACGATATTGGCAGCGGAATCCTTCCCTTGGACTATCGTCGGATAAAGCACGAGTTGTACAATCGGATATCTCCTTTTGACGGTCGTCATGATGTCACGGATGACCGCACCGCTTGGACTGGTCACAATGGCTATCCGCTTAGGAAAGACAGGAAGCTTTTTCTTCGGTAGCGAAAACAACCCTTCGCGCGTTAATTTTTCCTTCAGTTCCGAAAAGGCTTGGTACAAAGCACCGATGCCATCCGGTTCCATATGTTCGACCATTATGTTGTAGGTTCCGCCCGATTCGTAGACATTCACCCGTCCAATGAGCAGGACCTTCATCCCTTCCTTGGGCTTGAAGGCTAACTTGTCGAATCTGCCTTTGTACATCACCGCAGAGATGACAGCATGGTCATCCTTCAGGCTAAAGTATTGATGGCCCGGACGCGGACGATAATTGGATATTTCACCAGTAAGGTAGACACGTTCGAGATAAGGATCGGCATCAAATTTTCTTTTGATGTATTTGGTTAAAGCGGTGACGCTGAGATAGACAGGTTCCAACTTTGTGCCTCCTTGACTATTTTGCTTTATCGATTGTTTGTTGCAATAGCATCGTGATGGTCATCGGCCCTACACCGCCGGGCACTGGTGTGATATGGCTTGCGATGCCCATTGCAGCAGCAGTGTCCACGTCGCCGATCAACTTGCCCTCCGCGCTGCGGTTCATCCCGACATCGATGACGACTGCACCCTCTTTGATGAAATCAGCAGTGACGAAATGGCCTCTGCCGATTGCCGCAACCAGAATATCAGCTTCTTTAGCTAATTCTTTCAGATTTTTTGTGCGGGAATGGGCAATCGTGACTGTTGCATTTTTGTTCAGCAACATGATGGACATTGGTTTTCCGACGATATTGCTACGACCGATAACCAATGCTTTTTTTCCTTCAAGCGCGATGTTGTATTCTTCCAAAATCTTCATGATGCCGTACGGTGTGCAAGGCAAAGCTGATTCATTGCCCAGGAAGAAGTTGCCGACGTTCATCGGATGGAAACCATCCACATCCTTCTCATAACGGATGGCGCGCAAAACTTTTTGCTCATCTATGTGTTTCGGCAATGGTAACTGCACCAAAATACCGTGCATACTGTCGTCTTGGTTCTGCTTTTCAACTTCAGCCAGCAGATCCGCTTCGGAAATGTCTGCCGCAAGGCGAACGACACGCGAATTCATGCCCATTGCTTCGGATTGTTTCTCTTTATTGCGGACATAGACTTGACTTGCCTTATCTTCGCCGACCAAAATGACGCAAAGCCCCGGAGTTTTTCCTTCCGCTGTCAATGCTGCTACTTGTTTTTTCATCTGGTCCTGCATTTTTTTGGCTAAGCCTTTTCCATCCATGATAATCGTTTCCATTAATCAATCTCCTTTTCCTCGGTGTTATCGTTTATTTTACCATAATATCTTTGATTACAGTTAGAAAAGCGGGCCTGGTATATCCGATTTCATCAACTAAAAAAAGAAAACCCTTAAGCCGAAGCATTAAGGATTTTCCGTTTTAGGAATGAGGTTGGACAATACGCCATTGATGAATTTGCTCGATTGTTCATCGCAATATAGCTTTGAAATTTCGATTGCTTCATTCAACGCTACCCTTTGAGGTACCTGTTCCGTATCTCCCAACAGCATCTCATAAGCAGCAATCTGCATGATCAAAGCGTCTGCTTTGGCCAGTCTGCCCACGGTCCAGTTCTTCAGATAAGGTTGAATCGCTTCATCGATCGCCGCTTGATTATCCAATACGCCATGCACCAATGTGATCAAGTAAGGATAATCTTGAATTTCGACATCCTCTTCGCTGTTCCATTCTTCTGAATCACTCAACAAAGCTTGCTTGATGGCTTCTTCAGGGGTCAATTCTTCGTTTGTCTTCAATTGAAAAAGAGCTTGAAGCGCCTTTTCACGGATTTCTCTTCTTGTTAAACGGGAATTGCTCACGCATTCTCCCCCAATTCTGTATCCAAATCAAGATAAGTACTATCTTCGGATTTTGGTGCAACGAGACCGACCACATGGACGTTCACTTGCGACACTTCCAGATTGCTCATGTAAAGGACTTGTTCTTTCACTTTTTCTTGCATATCCAAAGCAACTTTCGGCACGGAAGCGCCGTATTTGATGTAACAATAGACATCAACCGACAAACCATTCTCATCGACAGTCAAATGTACGCCTTTGTTATGGGTAGTGCGACCCAACAGTTCATTGACGCCAGTCTTGAAAGACCCTTGCATCGCATAAACACCTTCTACTTCATTCGCTGCAATACCAGCAATTACTTCAATCACTTCAGGAGCAATTTCAATCTCTCCCAGCGGAGCCGGACCGTTTGCTAAAGGAATGTTTGTTTCTTCCATCATCTGTCATTCTCCTTTCTTGGGAAACACTATGCGCGGGATACGTATGAGCCGTCCGTTGTGTTGACGATAAGCATATCATCCGCATTCACGAAGAATGGTACATTGACCATCAATCCAGTCTCCATTTTAGCCGGTTTTGAACCGCCTGAAGCTGTATCGCCCTTGATTCCTGGCTCAGTTTCTTCCACGCGCAGGATTACTGTATTCGGAAGATCGACACCGATTGTTTCTGATTCATACATCAGGATATTGACTTCCATGTTTTCTTTCAGATAGTTCAATTCGTACTCGATTTGGCCTGCGTTCAATTCGATTTGTTCATAGTTTTCTGTGTCCATGAAAACGTAAGCACCGGCACTCTCGTAAAGAAACTGCATTTTACGGTTCGCGATGTGCGCTTTTCCGACTTTTTCACCCGCACGGAAAGTTTTTTCCTGTACAGCTCCAGTGCGAAGATTCTTCAATTTTGAACGGACAAAAGCCGCACCTTTACCTGGTTTTACGTGTTGGAAATCGACAACTTTCCATAACCCTCCATCAATTTCGATCGTCAAGCCTGTCTTAAAATCATTTACTGAAATCATTTATAATTCCTCCTGTGGCAGCTCATTTGAACTAAGTTTACCATTATTTTAATGCGGATTCTATTTTTTTATAAAATAATCAACTCTTTTGGAGAATGCGTCAAAATCTCGTTGCCGTTAGCACGGATCACAAGATCATCTTCAATCCGGACACCGCCAAGACCAGCGAGATAGATGCCCGGTTCATTTGTGATGACATTTCCCGGAACAAGCACTTTCCCGGCTTTTTGCGATGTATTCGGCCCCTCATGAATCTCCAAACCGATTCCGTGGCCATTTGAGTGGCCGAACGCATCTCCGTACCCGTGTTCCGTAATGTACTCGCGTGCGACACTGTCTACTTCTATGCCGCTCATGCCAGCTTTTGCCGCTGCATTCACGCGCAATTGGGCAGCCAGCACAATCTCGTAAATCTTCTTCAATTCTGCATGCGGTTGCCCCACTGAAACCGTGCGGGTCATATCCGAAACATAGCCATTGTAATAGCAACCAAAATCCAGCGTCACGAAGTCGCCTTTTTCGATTAATTTCGGACTGGCGACACCGTGCGGCATAGCGGAACGAATGCCACTGGCGACAATCGTTTCGAATGAAACGCCACTCGCACCTAATTCACGCATGTGGAAATCCAAGCGGTTAGCAATTTCTATTTCCGAAACTCCTGGACGGATATGATCAAGGATGAACAGGAAACCGGCGTCTGCAATTTCACAAGCACGGCTGATAGTTCGAATTTCATCTTCGTCTTTGACTTCACGCAACTCTTCAATGATGCCCGAGGCAGGAATCAGGTCACAAGTCACA
The DNA here is from genome assembly GCF_055118575.1 of Trichococcus sp. Lineage (NCBI taxonomy): Bacteria > Bacillati > Bacillota > Bacilli > Lactobacillales > Carnobacteriaceae > Trichococcus > Trichococcus sp. The sequence goes on from NZ_JBSQPW010000012.1 coordinate 43,280, forward strand.
AGATCCTCTAAATCCTCGACACTTCGGAAAGACAGGATGGCATCTTCGAATCCCATTGATGCTAGACCTTTTTCTTCCGCGATCTTTTTCACTTCATCGAATATTGGTCCTTTATTTTGAATAATCTGAAAACCCTGTGCCTGTGAAGCAGCTTGTTGGGTGTAACGGAAGTCGGTCACAAAAAAAGCTTCCTCTTGAGTGATGACCGCCAAACCGGTCGTACCCGTAAAATTGGAAACATAACGTAAGTTATATTGACTTGTCACCAGCATTGCATCCATCTTCTTCGCTTTGATGGCATCTTGCAATTTTGAGACTCTACTCATTTCACATACTTCCTTCCAAAAAAATCCTGTTTGTTTATGAACATACCTATCCAGTATATCAAAAAAGTGCTCGTATAGATAGGGGGAATTCGTCAATAAGAGCTTTGAGGCCAGTATTAGACCCCAAATCCGATGAAACAGCCAAGAACCGCACAAATAACCCGACGTACCTACGGGTTACTTGTGCGGTTCTTTATGCTGTTTACCTCAGGTCTGGTTCTCCATATGACCTTTATGACCTTTTATTTTGCATATCACTCCGGGGACAGGATTTCCAATACCAGCGTTTCGCTGTAGGCATTTTGCAGGGTCACGGTGGCAGTGACTTTGCCGCTCGCATCCGCCACGCAGTGCACGATTCCTTCTTCAAAATACAGCGAAGCCGGTACGATCCGATTTTCCGGACTCGATATTTTGTTATGTTCCTTCAGCCAGTAATCTGTATACGCCAGTAAAGTTTGCGCTTTGTAGTGGTTTTCCGTCAATCTGTACAGGTAGAGCTGATTCTCATAAACTCTTATGATTCCGAAAAGCATCATTTGTGAAAGGAACAAGTAAAAAATGGTGATCGGCAAAATCGAGCCTCCCCTGCCTAGTGATCGATCACTGTTTAATGGGGGCTTTCGGCAGGATGAGATGCGCTCTGCGCGTCTGGTCGTCCGAAAGCGTAGCCTGGATAGAAATCCCTTCATTGGTCACCTCGTATTTCAACGCTTTGACTTGCAGCAGCATCGGATGATAGCCTTCTCCGTTTTTGTAACGAAGCACTTTATTGATACGGAACTCATAAGTATAAACAGCAGGATCAGCAGGATTTTTTGATTTGGTGCGGACGGTCGTATTTGTCTTTTGCACCATCAACTCGTCTTCCAACTCATGCTCGAGTTGGATCAGGAAAAGATGCCATTCTGCTTCTTGTCTCTGCTCCAGCTGAATATTCGCAGTGCGGATTACTCCCATCCCTCCAACTATCAGCAGGAGCACCAACGTATTGACAGTCAGCGCAAACGCCGCTTCCAATAAAGTGAATCCGGCTTGCGATTGTTCAGGGTTCTTTTGCATCGATTTCGTCGGCATGCACCGTCACCCTTTCTGGCCCATCATCACCGCTCACTATAAGTTCTGAAGTTTCCGGATTCCAAGTTGTGGTGAACAGTATACCTCCGGAAGCCTGGCTTTCGATTGGGTTTCCTCCTTTGGCGATGACCTGCATCTGGTCCTGCGCGACCCGCCAGTAGGCAACTTCCGCTCCCGCCGCTTTTAAAGTCGTGAAAAATTGAACGGAATGCGGCATCAGCACATAGATTGAGATGCTGACCATGGCCAAAGCGATCAGACTTTCGAAAAGCATATAACCACTGCTATCGTTTAGCTTTATTGACTTCATAACGACCGCTCCCCAATTGGATTGTGATGGTATAGCGATATCGGTCCGTTTCCATGATGATGGTATTCGGCTGCAAATATCCGCTTCCTCCTTTGATGAATCCGGTGTAGCCTTGAATCACTTTTGATCCTTCAGGCAAAAGCAACTTCCGATTGATATAACGGTCCGATCCGGCACCGTCTTTAAAAACAGCATAATGCGTTGCGCCGATTGGTCGCAGGACATCCATATTGACGCCATTCCCTGTGATGACCGCATAACTCTGAGCCGTGTGAAGTTCCGTCAAGAAATCGTCCAAAAACAGATTGAACGCGAGTTCCTCCGTTGCGGTTTCCAATTGTGGGGTCAGCAGCAAAATCATGGAGGCGATCATCAGTACCAATAGGCTCTCCAATAATGTGAATCCGCTTTTATACATTATTCAAGCCTTCATTCAAATCACTCGATTATGGAAACATTACCGCCTGCTATTGTGAGCTTGGCGGTTGCTTGGGTCACTTGATTATCGTTTAGATAACCATCAGCCCCAAGGACGGTAAAGCTGGCCGCTTCCGTCCCTGTATCCAATTCATACATGTCAGCCTGTGTCTGCACCACAACCGCCAAAGCATCCGTGCCTTTATTCTCTACACTAGTTTTCGTGTTCGCCACATTCGGGATGATCATCAGCATCAGCACAGAAATAATGAAAAGGACGAGTACCATTTCCATAAGTGTAAAGGCTTCTTTATTTTTTAGTGTTTTTTTTATTGATTTCATTAATACATTCCTCCTAATGAACTTAGCATTGGCATCAACAATATGAGATAGATCGCCATCACGATGACGGCGACCATGAGGAACAAGACAGGCTGCAACCAGCCAATTTTCTGTTCGATGTCCGCTATCAACAGCCGGAAACATTCTTCGCTGTACATGCTCAATTTGATCGGCAATTGGCTGGTTAGCTCGCCGTGATAGATAATCCAGCCCATCTCCTCTTTGAAAACGGGATAACGTTTAATGATCGTCGTCAGGCTATCGCCCTGCATCAACCCTTCCTCCACCAATCCGGATATGTCCTTCATCCAGGCAGTCCCTTCATCGCCTCGCATCAGCGAAACGATCTGGTTCAGCTGCATGCCGTTGCGGAAGAAATAAGCGTATTCCCGGCAGAAAAAAAAGGAATAGTAGAGCTGTACCCATTTGCTGAATAGCGGAATCCGGCAGAACAGCAAAGATTTTTGGAAAGCTGATTTCTTTTTCAAATAACTTTTTGCCAACAGGACTAAGCTGGCGGCTAAGGCTAGCGTACCCAGTATGATGAGCGGCAGGTTCTCCAGGTAAAGCAGGATGATGCGGACCAGCAAGCCGGAACCCTCTTCCGAGGGAACCAGCATCGTCTCCAAACTGGGCAGTAGGACCTGTCTGATCGCAATCAGCATTACGTTCGCGAACACCAGCAAAAACAAGGGGTAGATCAAGACTTTTCTGAGCTTATGCAGTTGTTTATCCTTTTCAGTCAGGAAATCGGAACAAAACAGCAAGGTTTCCGTCAATTTTCCGTGAAGGAAGGATAAGCGCAGCTGCGATACGACTTGTTCCGAAAATCCGCATCCAGCCAATGCATCCGGAAGATTGATACCTGTTTCCAGTTTGACCAACATGCGCTGGATATCGCCCGAGCGCTTCGGCTGCATCACCTTCAGAAAGGCGAGCCCTTCCGACAACGAAAAACCTTCCTTCAGTAATTCACCTAAGCGCCTCAGAAAATAAGCCTGCTCTTTTGCCAGCCAACGTTTTTCAGACGAGATTCTCCAAGTAATTTTTTTCTGTAATGTATCCACACGCATAGGCTTTTCGCAATTTATCATTCAGTGTGACAAACCGCTTTCCGTCCTCCTTGTTCTGCAGATGGTTCTGCAGTTCCTTACCTGCCAAAATTTCATAGATAGCAGCCGACTTTTCGTTTACATGATAATGGGCACAGAGAATGGTGCACTTACCGGAGCACAGCGGACAATATTTTGCGATCAGACGTTGGGAAACGACAGCGAGCAACGTCTGCTTTATTTGTTCGGAAGAAATCGCCAATTCCCGCAGCCTTTCCAATACCCCGAATGACTCTTTGGCATGGATTGTCGCAATCACCAAATGCCCCGTCAAAGCGCTTCTTACGACCATTTTAGCTGTTTCCTGATCCCGGATTTCGCCTATGACGAGAATATCCGGATGATGACGCAGGCACTGGCGGATGAGCAGGTCGTATGTGATACCTGCCGCTTCATTCACTTCGGCCTGCAGAAACAGCGGCTCCTCAATTTCGACCGGATCCTCCATGGTAATGATCTGCAGCGGTTCATCGGCATATTTCCTGCGCAGCAAATGATAGATCGTCGTTGTTTTGCCGGATCCGGTAGGGCCAGAGAACAGGACAAGACCGCTCTTGTGGTCCAACAGTTCGAGCAACTCCGCCTCCTGGGCCGGGAAAAATGCGTGCAAACCCGGCTCAAAACTCGGATTGGCATAAAGCAGGCGGATGACAAGCGACTCCTGGTAGCGGAAATTTGCGATGGTGGACAGCCTCAGTTCAATTTTTTTGCCGTTCAGCCGGTACCTGACAGCACCGGATTGCGGTTTCCGCCTTTCACCCACATTCATGTTCGAAAGAAATTTGAAATAAGAAATCAACCGCTCACCCTTTTCGATTGAATACACCGCTACTTTCGATAATCCGGTACTCACGCGAAAAAAAAGTTCATAGTGGTCTTCATAAGGGAGCAGATGGATGTCGGAAACACCCAGTCGCATCGCATCGGCCAACAAGCTCTCTGCTTTTTCTTCCATATTCATCACCTCATTTCTATTTTGCCGTCACTTATAGCTTCTGCAAAATCCTGGCTTCCGCTCTTTCTCCAACGAGAAATTTAGTTAAAAATATGTTATATTGGCATAAACAGCGGTCCTACACGCGAAAAACAAGCGGGATCACTTGATATAAGGGAGGTGAACTTTTTTGAAAAAAAACGTTGTTGGTTCGATTCTTCTGATTGCAATCGGAACATTTCTGTTCGCGATGGGCATCAATATGTTTTCCGTGGCGAACCATCTTGGCGAAGGCGGTGTCACCGGCATTAGTTTGTTGGCCTTCTATACCTTGGATGTCCCTGTAGCCATCACGAGTTTCGTGTTGAATGGCATCATACTGGTCATCGGATTCCGATTTTTGGAAAAATCGACCATGAGGCTGACGCTTTTGGCCACACTGTTGATGTCGGTGTTTCTCCATCTGACGGCTGCTTGGCGCTATCCGATGGAAACAATCATTCTGGCTCCGCTTTGCTCCGGGTTTTTGGTCGGCACAGGCTTGGGACTCGTGATGCAGGCAGGCGGTTCAACGGCCGGGACCGACATCATCGCCTTGATTTTCAATAAATATCTCGGTTGGAGCACCAGTATCGCACTGGTCGTATTGGACCTGTTCGTCGTTGGACCCTCCATCTTCGTCATCGGGCTGGAGAATGTCGTTTTGACTGTCGTGCATCTCTATGTGCAAACGAAAGTGCTGGATTTCATCCTGGAAGGGTTCAATCCGAAAAAACAAGTCCTGATCATCTCGGAGCGGCATCAGGAAATCGCTGATGCGATCGATAAAAAAATCGGCCGCGGAATGACCTTCTTGCAAGGTGAAGGCTATTACTCCAAAAGCCAGAAGAAGGTGATTTTGATAGTCGTCAACAGACAGCAATTGATGCCGTTAAACCGTATTGTGACAGCCATCGATCCTAAAGCTTTCTTCACTATCAGCGAAGCTCAAAGCGTCATCGGAGAAGGTTTCTCTTATTTGATTTCGGATGAGCAATACCAGCAGAAAATCAACGATTTCATTGATGAAAAGTCGCAACAACAATAAAGCGACGACACAACGAAAAAGAACGGCAAAGGACCAGTAAAAATGTCCTTGTCGTTCTTTTTCGTTAGGATGCTGTGATGATCATACAAATAGTTGGACCTTCAGGAAAGCAGAAAAACGACGGTCTTCATGATATCCATTTTCTCCACCGCAGCATTGTAGTTCATTCTGGCAATCTTTAGGTTCTGCTCTTCTTCGCGCATTACGGCGAGATTTTTTTCCGAATTGTTTTTGATCCATTCACCTCTCACATCCGCTAAGGCGATTTCCTGACGCTCCAGTATTTTCTTCGCTTCCTGCAGCTCGAACTTCAACAATTCGAATTTCCTTTCCAGATCTTGTATTTTTATCGGATTCTGTTACTTCAATCGTTCAATTCTAGCTTTCAACTCTTCCATATACCTTACCGCCTCCAATTCCTCAAAAACAGCTGTCTTAGCTCTTTATGCCGTCAAAAATTTGCATATTTCCAGTCCGAACTGCCTTGCCTGATCCGGACCGCTCGCAGTGATGATATTGCCGTCGACTGTCAACGCGGACTCAGAATAAATGGCCCCTTTGGCTTCAATAGTTGCGATTTCGGATTCGAAAACAGTCGCATTTTTCTTCTTCAACAAACCAGCATTCGCCAAGACCACCGGCGCGATACAGATTGCAGCAACCATTTTGCCCTGCCCGTTCATCGCCTGTGCCAACATCCAGGCATGCGGATCGTCGAAGAAAACACGGCTCCCCTGACCTCCAACGAACACCACTCCATCAAAACTGGTCGTATCGACATCCTCAACCAAAAGATCCGACTGCGCAATCCCGCCATGCACCCCCATACAAGTTCCGGTCTTGTGGCTTGCGATCCACATCTCATGCCCGCATTTCGCAACCTCTTCCTGGGTCATGAATAATTCTTCATCACGAAAGTCTTCAGGTGCAATCACAAATATTACTTTTGCCATACGGCTGTCCCCCATTCATAGTTTATCCCGATTGGATAATGATCGCTTCGCTTTAAGAGCCGTGATCGAAAATCCCAAGGAAAATCCGACTTTGGCTATCTAAATTATACTACAAGCCTAAAAAGAAAACGATTCCAATCAAGCGGCACTGCCTATTACTAGGCTCCGAGTCGAATCCGAAAAAACGGTTGCCTACCTTGTCCGCAGACAGTGGTAAGCAACCGTTTTTTATTTTATCTGTACTATATTATTCTTCGTCGTCCAGATCAGCGTTGTGGAATACTTCGGAGACATCATCATCGTCTTCCAGTTTTTCCAACATCGTTCTGAATTGCGTTTCTTTGTCCGCTGCAATAGACGACAAAGTCTGCGGAACCATTGTGACCTCAGCTTCAGCCAGGACATAGCCTTCTGCCTTCAAAGCTTCGGAAACAGCATCAAAATCGGCAGGATCCGTGTAGATTTCGAAAACTTCATCACTCGTCTGCAGCTCTTCTCCACCGGCTTCCAATACGCTCATCAACATTGTATCTTCATCCACATCCAAGTCTTCACGTTCGATTGCGATATAGCCTTTACGGTCGAACATGTAACTAACCGAACCTGATTCACCTAAAGATCCTCCATTTTTATTGAAAGCAACCCGGATATTAGTGGCGGTACGGTTGCGGTTGTCTGTCAAAGCATGGACCAAAACGGCTACACCGTTCGGACCGTATCCTTCGTAAGTGACTTCTTCATAATTTTCGCCTTCTCCAGCAGATGTTGCTTTTTTGATGGCACGCGTGATGTTATCATTCGGCATGTTCGCTGCTTTCGCTTTATCGATCATTAAGCGCAGGCTCGGATTAGATGAGGGATCCGGACCGCTGTTTTTTGCAGCCATATAAATTTCTTTAGATAATCTCTGAAAAATTTTACCTCGTTTTTGATCTGCAGCGCCTTTTGCACCTTTGATTTTACTCCATTTTGAATGTCCTGACATTCAGATCCCTCTTCTCATCTATTAATTTACTCAATCATTTTATCAAAAGTAACCGCTTATGGCAATTCACTTTCTGCCTTTTCTGACTGTAAAGAAGAACCAACCGGTGATTACCGCCAAAACTGCTCCTGCACCGGCCAAGACCACATCTTCCTTCATCGCAAATGCCGGAGACACCAGCGATTGATGAAATTCATCCGCAGCCGCGTAACTGACGGAAAGCAGCAGCGCCACAACAACAGGTGTAACTACATCCCGCATCTTCCCGGAAAGACCGCCATACCAAAGATAAGTCAAGATGAAATAGGAAAGGAACAACCATATCTTGCTGCCGAAGAATCCCAGAAAACCGAAATAGCCCAAAGCCTCCGTGCTGACCACCTGCTCACCGTATCGGAAGGTGAATGTTGCGAATAACCCGGAGAGCGGTTGCGATTGCAGGAAATTCGCGATGATGTTCGGCAAAGCATAAAAATCTTGTCGGAAAGTGGCACGGTAATAGAGATAACCCATGATCAAAACTGCTCCCACTATATATGAATTGCTTCTTTGCTCTTTTTGCATGTAGTAATTTTCCTTTCCTGATGTGAATTCTTTTATTATTTCTGATGTAAAACGGATATAATGTACTTATGGCAATAAATTAGTCAATCAAGACTGAGAGGATGATCAGCATGAAATATAGCCTTACCTGGGATTTGGACTCGTTTTTCGAAGGCGGGAGTTCTTCACCGGACCTACAAGAAAAGATAAAATCCATCCAAGACGGATTGAAGGATTTTGAATCCGCAGCAAACAATTGGAACCCTGAACGTGATAAACCGGAATACTCTGATTTGAAGGATTTGCTTCATTACGAGGAACAGTACACAAAAGCCCTGATGCAGTGCAACAGTTTCATAACAGGTGTCCAATCCGCCGATGTATCGGATTTGAATGCAAGCGCAATCCATGCGCGAATAATTCAATTGTACAGCAAATTAACGATTATTCAAACGACTCTGAAGAAAAAAATAACCGCCATCGAAGAAAACGATTGGACGTTGTTGGTGGAAATGCCTGCCTTTTCAGCTCTTGCATTTGCACTGTCAGAATGGCGCCAACAGGGCAGTCGCCTCCTCTCCGATAAGGAAGAAGCCTTATTGGCAAATTTGCGTGTCGATGGATTCAATGGCTGGAGCGCGCACTATGACACGCTCGTATCCTTCATCAAGATTCCTTTTGAAGAAGCTGACGGAACTTTGAACGAACTATCAGCTGGTCAAGCGATGAACCGGATGTATGCCGATCCTGATCCGAGCGTCCGCAGAAAAATATTCGTCGAGTGGGAAAAAGCTTGGGGATACCTTGCTCCAGCCTTCGCCGATACGCTGAATCACCTGCAAGGTTTCCGTTTGGCGGATTTCGAGGCGCATCAGGATGAGGACTTCTTGGTGGAGCCATTGCGTTACAACCGCATCAAACGCGAGACACTGGATACGATGTGGCAAGCCATCAGTGCGAACAAACAGCCCTTCCTTTCATTTTTGGACCGCAAAGCCGCTCTGATGGGCAAAGACAGGCTGGCTTGGTATGATGTCGATGCCCCTGTGTCACTCGGCAGTTTCCAGTCAAAAACCTTCAGCTTCGACGAAGCAGTCGATTACATCATCGAACACTTTGCCTCCTTCGGTCCGAAACTGGCAGACTTTTCCTTGGACGCCGTCAAAAACCGCTGGGTAGAAGCCGAGAACCGATCAGGCAAAAGACCTGGAGGCTATTGCGAAGATTACCCGGAATCGAAAGAGTCACGGATTTTCATGACCTTTACGGGTTCAGCCAGCGATATGAGTACACTGGCCCATGAATTGGGACATGCCTTCCATTCACACGTGATGCGCGATCTGCCGGATCTGAACACGCGCTACGCCATGAACGTCGCCGAAACGGCATCGACTTTTGCGGAAACCATCATCAGCGCTGCCACAGTCAGGGAAGCGAGCAGCGATGAAGAAAAAATTTCCTTGCTCAACACGAAGCTCGAAAATGCGACGGCCATGTTTCTGAATATACATGCTCGTTATCTTTTCGAGAAGACCTTCTACACCGAAAGGATGAACGGCTTTGTCACTGCAGAACGACTGTCAGTAATGATGGAAGCCGCCCAAAAAGAGGCTTATCAAGATGCCTTGAGTGACTACCATCCCCTATTCTGGGCGAGTAAATTGCACTTTTTCATCGATGATGTGCCCTTCTACAATTTCCCTTACACGTTTGGGTTCCTGTTCAGCCTGGGAATCTATGCGCAATCGTTGCAGCAGACTGAAAATTTTGAAGAAACCTATATTTCGTTACTGCGGGATACTGGTTCGATGACAACTGAAGACCTTGTGCTGAAGCATCTTGGTGCCGATATCACGCAGCCGGACTTCTGGAATCAAGGATTGGAGATCATGGCAGCTGATGTAAAGGAATTCCTGCGCCTGACCGAAAAGTATGTCTAAAGACAAAAGACAAAACACATCCCTGCGACCTGTATTTTGGGTCGTAGGGATGTGTTTTTAAGAGCGTGCCGGTCCATAAACCTTTATAAAGGAAGGTAGTATCGCGATTTCAAGCGGAAATGCAGGGCCTTCATCACCGTCTACATTCGTGATCAGTTTATCGCCATCCGCAATGGCGACAGTAGCGTGTTTGAATGTTCTATAGATGACAGTATCCGAATTTTTGAGTTCACCCATGATAAGCTGAGGCAGGATTTTCAGAGAATCCAACAGACTGAACTCCTTGAAAACGACCATTCGCATTTTCCCGTCATCGACTTCTGCTTGTGGCATGAAACGCTCGAAACTGGCGATTGAATTCGTTAAAGCAATCAGGAGGAGCGGGGATTCCTGAGTAAATGTTTCCTCATCCACTGTTATGCGGAAACGATGCATCGGCTGGTTCGCCAGCGCTTTCCCTCCTTCAATGAAGTAAGCCAGTGGACCTAATTTTGTTTTTTGCTCCACACTCACTTCTTCCACAGCTTCAGGAATCGCGCCGGCAGCTACATTAGACACAAAATATCGGTCATTGACTTTGCCGATATCCAAATCCAACAAGACCGCAGTTTCAAACATTTCGATAGCCTGCCCGGGGTCTAAAGGGATGCCGAGCGCCCTTGCCAGATCATTGACAGTGCCCAATGGTACGAAACCGAAAGCGACATCTGTTCCGGCAGCCGCCAAGCCGTTGATGGTTTCATTGACTGTGCCATCACCTCCCATGCAAAACACAGCTTCATGGCCGTTCTTTGCAGCTTCATACGCAAACTTCATGGCATCGCCCTGTTTCCCTGTTTCTTTGACTGTCACCTCTTCGAACATGTTTCTCAATTGCGTTTCCATCAATTCCAGATAACTAGAGGCCATTTCGCCCCCTGATGATGGATTGACGATCAATGTACAAATGCCCATTTCATTCCCCCACTTTCATTTTATCTCTAATGTAAGTATAGCATGCAACACTCACATCCATAAAGTAGAACACCATTTTTCGAATTTTGAGCATATCCTTGGCTTTTCGCTTACAAAATGTGTATAATTTCATAACGTTCGAAGTAAAACAGATTGAATTAGGGGGAGCAGTATGACAAAAGACTATCGTGTCCTACTCTATTATAAATATACACCGATAGAGGATGCAGAAACATTCGCGCAAGAACATCTACGATTCTGCAAAGAAATCGGCTTAAAAGGAAGAATTTTGGTAGCACCGGAAGGCATCAACGGCACGGTCTCCGGAACAATCGATCAAACACAAGCCTACATCGCTCAAATGAATGCAGATCCGCGCTTCAGCGACATCACCTACAAAATCGATGAGACAGACGGTCATGCCTTCAAAAAGATGTTCGTCCGCCCACGCCAGGAAATCGTTTCCTTGCATTTGGGAGGAGACGATCTCGATCCCAACGAAACTACTGGTGAATACTTATCTCCGGAAGCTTTCCGCGAAGCCATTCTAGACGAAAATACTGTCGTCATTGATGCCCGCAACGATTATGAGTACGACCTCGGCCACTTCCGCGGAGCTGTTCGTCCGGATATTGCAAACTTCCGCGAATTGCCGCAATGGATCCGTGAAAACAAAGAACAATTTATGGAAAAACGAGTTGTGACTTATTGCACCGGCGGCATCCGTTGTGAAAAATTCTCAGGTTGGCTCGTCAAAGAAGGTTTTAAAGATGTCGGCCAACTGCATGGCGGGATCGCAACCTACGGCAAAGACGAAACGGTTAAAGGCGATCTTTGGGATGGGAAAATGTATGTCTTCGATGAGCGCATCGGTGTGGATATCAATCGTATCGAACATGTCGTGGTCGGAAAGGACTGGTTCGATGGAACACCATGCGAACGCTACGTGAATTGCGCCAATCCAAGCTGCAACCGGAGAATACTTTGTTCCGAAGAAAACGAGCACAAATACATGCGCAGCTGTTCGCATGAATGTCGCGTCCATCAGCCGAATTATTATGTGCAACGTAATCAATTGACGCAGTCTGACGTTGAGGAACGTTTGGCTGCCATCGGTGAAACATTTGAGAATACTGCTACTACAACAGTATAGCAATAACATTGTCAGCAAGGATATTATTCCTTGCTGATTTTTTGTGTTCCTCTCACTTAGTGATTGTTCACGCTATGTAATAGTCAGGGCAAAGCTTTTTTGTTATACTTATAAGTGACCACCTGAAAAGGAAAGAGGGAATTTATGAAGAATCCAGATGGAAATAATGCGGAAAAATGGCTGAAAAAAACCGGCGAATTTGTTAAACGCCTTGGGCAATCAATAAATAGCCGCCTCCAGCGGATTTTCACGAAAGAAAATGCTTCAAAAACAAAAGAGAAAGCTTTGCTTTGGGAACAAAAAACCCACAAGCGTATAAACCAAAGTAAGACTTCATTGCGAAAAATGAAACAAAAGTTGGACACCGAAACAAACATGAAGCCGCTCCTCTCAAAAGGAGCTTTCGGTCTCAATGTTTTTTTCGGTGTCATCCGGAACATTTTTACCGGAATCCTACTTCTGATGGTCTTGTTGGGCATGTTCGGCGGTGGCGTTGGTCTGGGTTATTTCGCTAATTTAATTTCAAAAGAAACTGTACCCACCTATGAAAGCATGGCTGAAGACATCGGGAATGTCGAACTCGTTTCCACTATGTATTATGCGAACAGCGAAGCCATTTCGGAAATACGCACCGATTTGGTCAGGACAACTGTCGGATCAGAAAACATCTCTCCGCTCATCAAAGAAGCACTCATCGCAACAGAAGATGAAAATTTTTATGAGCATAATGGGATTGTACCTAAGGCCATTTTAAGGGCGTTGGTGACTGAACTGACCGGATTCGGCAGTCAAAGCGGCGGTTCAACATTGACGCAGCAGCTCGTCAAACAACAGATTTTGACGAATGAAGTGACTTTTTCCCGCAAAGCCAATGAGATTTTATTGGCGCTAAGGCTTGAAAATTTCTTTACGAAAGATGAAATTCTGACAGCCTACCTGAATGTCTCGCCATTCGGCCGAAACAGCAGTGGTTCCAACATCGCCGGTATAGAGGAAGCGGCGAACGGTATTTTTGGCGTCCATGCTATCGATGTTTCGTTGGCTCAGGCGGCATTTTTGGTAGGTATCCCACAGAACCCATACACTCATACCCCTTTCACCCAATACGGAGAAAGAAAAGAAGATTTGACTTCAGCCCTTAACCGAAAAAATACTGTGCTTTTCCGGATGCTCAGCGAGGGATATATCACCAAGGAAGAATATGATGCTGCAATCGCGTATGACATCACCCAAGATTTCGTACCTGCTAATGCCACACAAGAGGACCGGAACAGTTACCTTTATCAAGCTGTCGAACGTGAAGCAATCCTTGTTCTGATGGAACAGGCCGCAGCCGCAAACGAGCTTACGATGGACGATCTGGAAGCCAACATTGAATTGTACAACGAATATTACGCCGATGCCGACAACACGTTGCGCTTGTCCGGCTACAACGTATACAGTACAATCGACAAAGATGTCTACAACGGCATGCAAGAAGTGGCAGCAGATTACGGACAAACTTTGGGCGAAACCTTTGTGGATTCTTATGTCGATGCAAACGGAGTCACGCAGGAAGTGATTGAGCTTGCGCAAACAGGCAGTGTTCTTATCGAAAATCAGACCGGTAGAATCATCGGCTTCATCGGTGGACGAGATTTTTCAGTCAACCAGGTGGACCATGTATTCAGCACGAAACGTTCTCCTGGTTCCACGATTAAACCGTTGTTGGTCTATGCACCGGCGATTGAACAAAATCTGATCTATCCCGCCTCGATGGTGCCTGATACAAAGATAAGCATCAAACAGCCAGATGGCACATTATGGGAGCCTACTAACTTCGGCGATACCATTTCCAATACTTACGTGACCGCGCGCCAGGCCCTCTACCAATCTAAGAATAATCCGACAATCAAACTCTATGTCGCTATGAACAGCAAAGGAATGAATCCTGGGCAATATTTGGAAAAGATGGGTATCACTTCAATAGACGAATCGGAATACGGCAATCCGTCCTTAGCGATTGGGGCAACGAATGACGGACCGACTGTTTTGGAGCAGACCAGCGCGTTTACGACCTTCGCAACTGGAGGCGAGCATGTATCGCCTTACCTGATCGAAACAATTACGGACAAGCACGGAAATGTTGTTTATCAGCATGAGTCCGAAGCGACAAGAGTGTTCTCGCAGGATACAGCTTATTTGACTTTGGATATTCTGCGCGACGTCATAACTGACGGCACTGGCCGTTCGATCAACAATTATCTGAATTTCAACGCTGACTGGGCCGGAAAGACCGGTACATCGGAAGCTAACCGTGACATTTGGTTCATCGCCAGCACCCCTACCGTTACGCTCAGCTCTTGGATGGGTTACGACAATTACAAGGGGGAACATGTCTTCTATGATCCGAATAATCAAGGACTTCCAACTGGCCGAAATTTGAATTATTGGTCGCAAATCGCCAACAAAATCTACAGCATCAATCCGGGCATTCTCGGAACCGACCAGACGCATCAGCGGCCGGAAGGCATTGTCGAAAAATCAGTTTTGGCCGAAACCGGAACATTGGCAGGAACCGTGTCATTCGCGAACGGCTTATCCGTCACGCTTAATGGTGGAACCAGGACCGACTTATTCAAAGCTGATGCGTTGCCGAAGCAAATTTCCTACTACTTCTCCCCCGGGGCTACCGATAAAGACCTGGAAGACTATTGGGATAGTTATTTGGCTGAAGTAGCAGCAAGACGCAATGCCGCCGCTGCAGCAGCGGCTGCCGCAGCTAGCCAAAACAATGCGGCAAATAATGCCGACGATGCAAAGAAAGAAGATCCTACAGAAGAAGATGCGGAAACGCCTCCTGACACAGAACCAGAAGGTGAAACACCACCCGCTGATGAAACCCCCACAACTGAAGAATAAGCGAAAAGGCTGCCCGTCATGGCAGCCTTTTGTTTTTGGCATTTGTATTTTCGTCAGCAGTGCCGGAAAACACTCCAAATTTCTTGCCCAAAAAGCCCTGCATCCATTCAGGATACAGGGCTTTTTGGTCTTGAGTGTCTCGCGGATGAACACATTATTTTTTAAGTAAAGTTGTTCCTCTGTTGACAATTTTGTATGGAAGGATGATTGATTTCTCATCAATTTCTTCCTTGTTCATTATTTTAGTCAGTAAACGCATCGCTACAGCGCCGATATCATACAACGGCAACATGATGGACGTCAATTTTGGGCGAGCCATTTCTGTAATACGAGAATTGTTGCTGGCAGTGACTTCAAATGCTTCAGGAACGCTGACACCTGCATTGATGATACCGTTCAACAGGCCGATTGCAAGTTCATCGCCGGCTACATATGCTGCATCCACCCCTGCTTCAAGTAATTGAGGAGCCAACAGCTCACCATTTTGAAGCGTCGGCTCACATTCGAAGACAAGCGCTTCATCAAAGGGAATATTTGCATTGACCAGAGCGTTTTTGTAACCTTTTAGTCGATACTGTCCATTGATTGGATTGGAAAGTGAAGCTGATACAAAAGCGATATGTTTTTTTCCGTTCGCAATCATGTTCGCTACACCTTCTTCGGTTGCACCGATATAATCGATATTGACGCTTCCGACTTGTTGCTCAGGATCGATTGTTCCAGCCAGCACGACCGGCGTTTTGGATCGGGAAAATTCTGCGCGCAAATCATCCGTAATCTTATTGCCCATGTAGATGATGCCATCCACTTGTTTCGCAAGTAACGTATTCAACACTTGGATTTCTTTCTGGTCATTCTGATCAGAGTTCGCTAAAATAATGTTATACTTGTACATTGTAGCGATATCATCGATTCCGCGTGCTAGAGATGCAAAGAATAAGTTTGTGACATCAGGGACAATAACCCCTACAGTCGTTGTTTTCTTGCTTGCCAAACCACGGGCAACCGCATTCGGTCTGTAATCCAAACGTTCAATGACTTCCAATACCTTTTTTCTTGTGGATGGTTTCACGTTGGGATTACCATTCACTACGCGGGAAACAGTTGCCATGGAGACGTTTGCTTCGCGAGCCACATCGTAAATTGTAATCGTTTGTTTTTCCATTTATGTTGCTCCTTATCTGAATTGTTTTCAATTTTTTATTTTCCATTACTCAACATAATGTTGTAAATATTGATTATTTTACAAGCTTATAATGAATTTAACATTGTTTCACAAGATATGCAAGCGTTTTATAAAAGTTTTCATGAAAATTTCACATTGCATTATTCAAAAATAGAACCCTCATTATATGCTATAATACTAAAGAAAGGAAGGTGTCATATTAAAAATGCCTTTAAATCTAATTATCAATTTAATGAAAAAACAAGATGTAGATATCGTATTTCTCAATGATCCCAAAAACGTCTTTTATATTTCCTCTTACAGAAGCGATCCGCATGAGAGAGTTTTAGCGGCGGTTCTGTTCAAGGATGCTGCGCCCATCCTGTTTGTCCCTGCATTGGAAGAAAATGATGCGCGGAAGACTGCAGAGGGATTTGATGTAATCAGTTACATGGATACGCAAGATCCTTGGACAGTACTGGCAAACAATATTAAAGAACGTTATTCATCGCTGTCGGGCTGGTCCATCGAAAAGGACTTTTTGACTGTCGAGCGAATGGAGACGTTGCGGAAACATTTCCCGACAGCTACTTTCAACCACAACATAAGCACGGCACTTCAGAACATGCGCCTGATCAAATCCGAAAAAGAAATTACGTTCATGAAACAAGCAGGCTATTGGGCTGATGAAGCACTTAAAATAGGTGCTGGAACGCTGCGCGAGGGCATTAGCGAACTTGAAGTCGTTGCCGAAATTGAATATCAGCTTAAAAAAAGAGGCGTAGCCGAAATGAGCTTCACCACTATGGTGTTGTTCGGCGAAAACGCGGCTAGCCCCCATGGTGTTCCAGGCGATACCAAGCTCAAGAAAAACCAGTTTGTGCTGTTCGATTTGGGAACCATGCATGAAGGTTATGCAAGTGACGTGACACGCACGTTCTTCTTTGGTGAAGAACCCTCCGCGCAACAAAAACGAATCTACGAGTTGGTGTTGGCTGCCCATGATGAAGCCATGGCTGCAGTCCATCCCGGGATCAAAGCTGGTGATTTGGATGCTGTAGCGCGGACAATCATTACCGAAGCAGGCTACGGTCGCTACTTCAACCATCGCCTCGGACACGGATTGGGTCAAGGCGTTCATGAGTACCCTTCTATCATGGAAGGCAATGAAATGATCCTTACTGAGAATATGTGTTTTTCTATTGAACCCGGCATTTATATCGAAGGGGATATCGGCGTCAGAGTCGAAGATTGCGGTTATGTGACTGCGGATGGTTTTGAGCCCTTCACCAACACTCCAACCGATATAGGCGCATATTTGAAATTGATCGATTAGTTGATTGAATCAGTTTAGCAGTAGCGACCAACAAAACAGTGTGCAAAAAAAAACAGGCACCCGGCCTGTTTTTTTTGCGCATTCAGATGTCTTCCACGCTATCTTTTATTTCATCGATCTTTTCTTCAACTGCGACCTTTTTTTCTTCCGTTACGGCTGCAGCTTCCTCTTTGCCTTCTTCAGCGATGACAGAAGCAAATTCTTTCACATCAGTGGCTTTTTCTTTGATGTCGTCCTTAGCTTTCTTCAAGTCTTCACCGACATGTTTCGTTGTTTCAGAGAATTGTGTTTTGATTGAAGAAGTGGTGTCCTTCAAGTTAATTTTGATGTCTTCAGTGGTTTCTTTGGCGACATCCATGAACTCATTGCTCTTCTCCACAGCGATATCCGCGTAATCGCGCGCTGTGTCCAGAAGACTATTTACTTCCTCCGTGATGTCATCGCGTAGTTCTTTGCCTGGTTTAGGCGCAAACAGCAAAGCTGTAATGGCTGCAGCAGCCCCACCGATGATTGCCCCTAATACAAATCCGCCTTTATTTTTTGTCATAATCCTCAATCTCCTTTTTATTATTTATTGGTTGTCGCTTCAGTAAGTTTTGAACTTTGTATCCTTCGCTTCTTTCTTCGCTTGCCGTTGCCGGGCAATTGCCATCGCTGTCCGCCCAAGCTTTCCGACCGTGGAGGAACCTGATGTGCTTTTTACGCCTTTACCTCCACCTTTAAGTGATACCGCCAAATTTCTGGTAGATTGGTTCACATCAGAAACCGTCACTCCCAGGTCACCGATTGCGGTGAATAAAGGATCTGTCTTGCTGATTTTGCCGTTCAGGTCATCTACTAACGTATTGGCCTTATTCAGCAAGCCTTCGACTTCAATCGACAAGTGGTCAACATCTTTCGTGATGACGGCCAGACTTTTGTTCGCTTCCTGGGTCACTTTTTCAACCTCGCCTAAGATATCAGTGACTTTCCTCAATGCCAAAATGATGAAAACCACCAACACTGCAAAAGCCAGCGCAGCTATCAGAGCTGCAATTTCACCATAACCCATTATTTGTACTCACTCCTTCTTGATTCATACGTACATCTGTCCAAGCATTGTATGAATTTTTATAAGATTTATACTATTTATAATAAAATGATACCATAGTCATTTGTGATATGCCATTGAAACCCCTTTAGATGATGGCGATTCCTCTGGAAAAAGATCCATCAGCTTCAGACATGCTTTCTTCATTGAACTACTCCCACCTATGCTTATGTTTAGAGGTGGGAGTCTTCTGGCGGAAAATGATAAAACATAATCCTATCTTCATTTTCATCAGCCGGGTAATTTGTTACAATGGAAGCAGCTGTTCAGAAATGAGGGATTTTATGAATGATATAAGTATGCAAGACAGCAGCGCACTTGCGCAAGATTTGATAGAGGAGGTGGTGACGAATCCAAATATTTTCGTCAAATGGTGGAACAGCATCGCTTGGGAAGAGATTGTGGGCTTATTCATTTCGAAAGGCATTACCTTGCTTTTTTTGCTTCTCATCTTTTTCGCTTTGCAACGGCTATCCAGCTACGTTTTGCACCGTACTTTCGAAAAACAGATATTGACCAAACACATCACCCAGAATCGTGCCACCACGATCTATAAAATGTATGTGTCAATCTTTTCTATGCAAAGTTCAGAAACCTTACGTGTACTGCCTATTTAGAAATGTTTTAATATTGTCCCTGCAGCTTCGGCGCGCGTC
>NZ_JBSQPW010000013.1:0-71405 GCF_055118575.1 Trichococcus sp.
ACGCAGGAAGTCTCTCAGCAATTGCGCTCTTCGATGCTCAGTCGGACAGATTTCCTAAATTTCTTTCAGGGCTGAACGAACCCGTTCAGCTTTTCTTATACAATCTATTGACCTTGACGCGGCGTCAAGGTGTAAGATGAAAGCATCGGAGGGGATAGGATGGAATACACAATCCAAAAATTGAGCAGGTTGGCCGGTGTCAGCACGAGTACGTTGCGTTTCTATGACGAAATCGGTCTGCTGAAGCCCAAACGCACCAGCACCTCTGGCTATCGCATCTACGGGGAGGCAGAGGTGGACAGGCTGCAACAGATTCTGTTCTTCAAACAGCTGTCCTTTTCGCTTGACGAGATCAAATCAGCGATGGATGATCCTGAATATGATGCGGAACAATCATTGGTCGCTCACAAACAGGTACTGTTGGAGAAAAAGAAAGAAATTGAATTGCTGATCAAAACGGTGGATGCTACGTTGGAAGAAACAAGAGGAGGCAAAAAAATGAGCGACAAGGAAAAATTTAAAGGTTTGAAAAGGGAGTTGCTCGACGAGAACGAAACCCGCTTCGGGCAGGAAATCCGCGATAAATATGGCAAAACGAGCGTAGAAGCATCAAACAAGAAATTCGCCGGAATGAGCGAAGCAGATTTTGATGCGATGCAGGAGATGGCTGTGCGATTGCAGAAACTGCTGACGGAAGCGATGGCTACGGGGGACGCCGCTGGGGAAGGTGCTTTGGCGGTTGCCGCCTTGCACAAACAGTGGCTGAGCTACACTTGGCCGACCTACTCGCCGGAAGCGCACCGCGGGCTGGCCCAGATGTATGTCGACGACGAAAGGTTCACTGCTTACTACGACAAATCATCCGGCAAAGGGGCCGCAGCCTTTTTGCGGGATGCGATCCACAACCACACGGACAAATGATGAATGACACTGGCTTGGCCGGAAGCTGTAATGCGCTTTCGGCTTTTTTGCGGGGATCTTGAGCCGCCGGTGATGGTGCAGTGTTGCCGCATGTTTCGAATTTCGCCCCCCCAACTCTTGACTTTTGTGGTAGAATGGTACGGTAAGTTGCGTACATTCGCAAAGAACTTAGAATTCAGGGAGGCACTCATTCGTGGCTAAAGACAAAAATACATTTTATATCACTACTCCAATCTATTATCCGAGCGGTAAGCTCCACATCGGTAATGCATATTCGACTATCGCATGCGATGTCATGGCGCGCTATAAAAAACTGATGGGATTCGATGTGTTCTACCTGACGGGTTCAGATGAGCACGGACAGAAAATCGAAAACAAGGCAGCAGAATTGGGCATCACGCCGAAAGAATATGTGGACGGAATGGCCCAGGATATGCAGGAATTATGGAAACGTCTGGACATCTCCAACAACAAATTTATCCGTACGACAGACGATGATCATGTGCAGGCAGTTCAGCAAATATTCGAACAATTATTGGCACAGGGCGATATCTATCTTGGCGAATACGAAGGCTGGTATTCCGTTTCCGACGAAGAATTCTTCACAGAAACGCAATTAGCTGAAGTGTACCGCGATGCCGACGGAAAGATCATCGGAGGGGTTGCTCCAAGCGGACATGAGGTCGAATTGGTGAAAGAGGAGTCCTACTTCTTCCGCATGAGCAAATACGCGGATCGTCTGTTGGCTTATTACGAGGAGCATCCTGATTTCATCCAACCGGAGTCGCGCAAAAACGAGATGGTCAATAATTTCATCAAACCGGGCCTTGAGGATTTGGCTGTTTCACGGACGACATTTACCTGGGGGATTCCGGTTAAGAGTAATCCCAAGCACGTGGTCTATGTTTGGATTGATGCATTGGCGAACTACATCACTGCGTTGGGATATGGGTCAGCTGATGACTCGCTTTACCAAAAATATTGGCCGGCTGATGTGCACATGGTCGGAAAAGAAATTGTGCGCTTCCACACCATCTATTGGCCGATCATGCTGATGGCTTTGGATCTGCCGCTTCCGAAGAAAATCTTCGGGCATGGTTGGTTGCTGATGAAGGAAGGTAAAATGTCCAAATCAAAAGGCAACGTTGTGTATCCGGATATGCTGGTGGAACGTTTCGGTTTGGATGCTTTACGCTACTATCTGATGCGCGAAGTGACTTTCGGAAGCGACGGCATCTTTACGCCTGAGGACTACGTGAACCGGATCAATTATGATCTGGCGAATGATTTGGGCAATTTGTTGAACAGAACGATTGCCATGATCAACAAATATTTCGGAGGAAACATTCCATCCGCGCTTGCGGAGGAAACGGCTTTCGACGCGGAACTCAAAGCGATGGCAGCGGAAGTGACCGAGAATTACGTGAGGGAAATGGACAACATGCAGTTCAGTTCGGCACTATCCGAAACTTGGCGCCTCATTTCCCGCGCGAACAAATACATCGACGAGACAGCTCCCTGGGTCTTGGCGAAGGACGAGTCCAAGCAAGCGGAATTGGGCAGCGTTATGGCCCATTTGGCGGAAACGTTGCGCGTCGTCGGCATTCTCTTGTCTCCGTTCATGACACAGGCACCGTTCAGAATATATGAACAACTCGGACTGGACTTCGAAAAACAAGGCACTTGGGAAAACGTGACTTTCGGAACATTCCCGGCGGACGTAAAGGTAGTCGAAAAAGGCACACCGATTTTCCCTCGTTTGGTCACGGAAGAAGAAGTCGCCTACATTAAGGAACAAATGGGCGAAACGGCCCTAGTGGAAGAGGAAGCAGTCGCGGCCGAGTGGGATCCCTCGAATACCGTATTGGCTTCCGAAAAAGAAAAACAGATCAAGTATGAAGATTTCGATAAAGTCGAGCTGAAGGTAGCCGAGGTCATCGATTGCCAGAAAGTCGAAGGCGCGGATAAATTGCTGAAATTCCGTCTGGATGCGGGTGATGAAGGTCATCGCCAAATCCTGTCGGGTATCGCGCAATGGTATCCGGATCCAGCGTATTTCATCGGCAAGAAAGTCATCATCGTCGCTAACCTGAAAGCGCGTAAAATGAAAGGCGAAATCAGCCAAGGGATGATCCTTTCTGCTGAAAAGGATGGCGTCCTACAAGTCATACTCGCACCTGAAGCGGCAGCAAATGGTTCTACAGTGGCATAAAGGTTTTTGTGATTCAAGGAGCCTGGGGCAGTTGTCCTGGACTCCTTTGTCCATTTTAGATGCAGAAGAATCAGGGCGGACAATGGTCTTCCCGCAGGAATCGGAAAGGAAATTATGGATAAACTATTATTTGACACACACACGCATCTGAATGTGGACGCTTTTGCGGATGACGTGGACGCGGCCATCACAAGGGCTCACGAAGCCGGTGTCGCAAGATTTGCAGTAGTGGGCTTCGATGCGGACACAATAAAAAAATCGCTCGAATTGAGCGCGAAATATTCTGAAATCTACAGCATCATCGGCTGGCATCCTACGGAAGCAGCAACCTATACCGCTGCAGTGGAAGACAGTCTGATGGCATTGCTTGAAGAAAAAAAGGTTGTTGCCATGGGCGAAATGGGTCTGGATTATCACTGGGACACTGCGCCGCATGATGTCCAGGCGAAAGTATTCAGAAGGCAAATCGCGATCGCCAAAGAGTTGGAACTGCCGATCAGCATCCATATGCGGGATGCCATCGAAGACACCTACCGCATCCTGAAGGAAGAGGATGTACGCGACATCGGCGGCATCATGCACAGTTTCAGCGGTGATGCCGATTACATGAAGAAATTTTTGGATTTGGGTATGCACATTTCGATTAGCGGCGTCGTCACCTTCAAAAAAGCGACGGAAGTGCATGAAGTGGCAAAAGTTGTTCCGATCGAGAAACTGCTTGTCGAAACAGATGCGCCGTATCTGGCGCCCGTCCCTTTCCGCGGAAAGCGGAACGAGCCGGCCTATGTACGCTATGTAGCCGAAAAAATCGCGGAATTACGCGGAGAGACCTTCGAACGGATCGCGCTGCAGGCAACCAAAAACGCGAATACATTATTCGGATTGGATGACAAATGAAAATAGAAGAGATTATAGTGGTTGAGGGGAAAGACGATACCAAACGGATCAAGGAAGCGGTGGAGGCTGATACGATCGAAACAAACGGATCGGCAATCAACGAAGAAACGTTGCGGCTGATTGCTCATGCGCAAGCGACACGGGGAGTCATCGTCTTCACCGATCCGGATTTTCCGGGCGGCAAGATCCGGGCGATGATCGTGGAGAGGATCCCTGGCGTCAAGCATGCATTTCTGCGTAAGGATGACGCGCAATCTCCGAAAGGCGGAAGCCTCGGAATCGAGCATGCATCCCCCGAAAACATCAGGGAAGCGCTGAAGAATGTCTACACGCAAAGACAAGCTGAAACAAGCGATATCGACAGGAAATTCCTGGATGAATGGCACTTGGTCGGACATGCCGATTCAGGGCGCTATCGGGAATTGCTGGGAGATGCACTGGGAATCGGGCATACGAACGGAAAACAGTTGTTGAAGCGCCTGCGCATGTTCCAACTTGAAAAAGAAGATGTCAACACAGCGATGACGGCCATTTTGAAAGAACTGGATGAAAAGGATAGCCTGACCGCCCTGCGGCAGGAGGAGGAAAATAGATGACTGCATTAGAACACCATAAGGATATAGCAACACCAAGCAGAACAAACGCCATCTTAAAAAAATACCATCTGACCATGAAGAAAAGCCTGGGTCAAAACTTTCTGGTGGAACCGAATATATTGACGAAGATGGTGGCTGCGGCCGGAATCGACAAAAACACCAATGCGATTGAGATCGGACCCGGTATCGGAGCATTGACGGAGCGTCTGGCCAGAGAAGCCAAGAAAGTAGTAGCGTTTGAAGTGGACAGACGATTGGCGCCTATTTTGAAGACAGAACTTGCGGAATACGATAATATCGAAATTATTTTTCAGGATATTCTGCAGGCGAACGTTCCGCAAGTGATCGAGGAGCATTTTGAACCGGCTGAACGCTTGGTGGTGGCAGCGAATCTGCCTTACTACATCACAACGCCTATCATCATGAATTTCATCGAAACGGATCTGCCGATCGATACGTTCGTGATGATGATGCAAAAGGAAGTCGCGCAGCGTATGACGGCGAAGCCCGGAACGAAAGCCTTCGGTTCATTGACGATTGCGATCGACTACTATACGGAAGCCGAGATTGCCTTCATTGTGCCGAAGACCGTTTTTGTGCCGCAACCGAATGTCGATTCGGCAATCCTGAAGCTGCAACGCAGAGCGGAACCGAAAGTGAAGGTTACGGATGAAAAATTCTTTTTCGATCTGGTCCGGGCTGGTTTCAATCAACGCAGAAAAACACTCTGGAACAATCTGCTGTCCCGCTACGGTAAAACGGAGGAAGTCAAGGCGGCATTGACAGCGGGACTTGAAGAAGCCGGTATCGAGCCTTCGAAGCGGGCAGAAGCTTTGAGCATCGAACAATTTGCCGACCTTGCGAATGCTTTGGTTAAATATTTAGATGTGCAATAAAAAATAAAAATCGTCTGATATTTAAGCTTTCAGACAATCGACGACGCAGTCACGGCATCTTCCGGAGTTCATTCAGAACGGAAGATGCCGTTTTTTTGTCAGCAGTTTTACTAAAAAAAAAGTAAAAAAAGATGATAAGATTTCTTTAAAATTTTGTCCGTTTCATAGTTGCGCGCATTCGTCCTCTGTGATATACTTGTTAATTTAATTTATCTGTGTTATAATTGGACTCAGTGAGGTGAAACAGAATGCCGGATAATTTGAGTCAGATTAAGGAACAACTGGAATGTCACTTAGGCCAAAAAGTTATGCTGACTGCGCAAGCAGGACGCAAACGTAAGACGGAACGAAAAGGTATTTTACGGGAAACGTATCATGCTGTATTTGTAGTTGATCTAGACCAAAACGAAAATGCATTTGAACGTGTATCATACAGTTATGCAGATGTTTTAACCGAAGCTGTAGAGATTTTATTTTACGATGAAGAAAAATGCCAGTACGCTTAAATGATGTAAGAACATATTCCAAATAAATCAAACAGACAGCGAATGTCTGTTTTTTTTTATCGAAAAATCGCTTGATGTCCGCGGAATCGTGCGAATAACAAACCGGTTCCGGGCATTGAGCGATGAGATGGTGATCATTCAGAAACTAATTCTTGTTTGTTGACATATATTTCTTTTAAAAAGCGCACGCTTACGCTAGTATTGTATTATAAGAACAGTGGGGAGGAGCGTGGAGCGGTGGAATGGATTGAGCGGGCGCCGGCAAAAATAAATTTGGCGTTAGATGTACTGTATAAGCGGGATGATTATTATCATGAACTCGAAATGGTGATGGCTTCAGTCGACCTCGCGGACCATCTTACTTTTACTCCTCTCGAAGAAGATGAAATCAGGATATACACAAATAAAGTGTTTCTGCCTGTTGATACGCGGAATCATGTCTATCAAGCGGTGAAGCTTCTCAAAGACCGTTACGGAATAAATAAGGGAATCAAAATTGAAATCGATAAGAAAATCCCTGTTGCAGCCGGATTAGGTGGCGGCAGCACTGATGCCGCTGCAGCGCTGCGCGCGCTGAACAAAATCTGGGATCTGCAGCTTTCTGTTGAAGAGCTCATCGCGATCGGTAACCAGGTGGGCTCGGATGTTCCTTACAGCATAGTGGGCGGCACTGCTTTTGTATCAGGCCGAGGGGAAATCGTCCGGAAATTGCACCCGATGCCATCCTGTTGGGTGATTTTGGCGAAACCGCGCTTGAGCGTCTCTACGAAGACAATTTTCCGTCTTCTGGCTGTTGAGGAACTGCAGCACAATCCGACTTCCCGCATCGTGGCGCAAGCCATTGAAGAAGGTGACTACGAACGGATGTGCCAGAACGTAGGGAATGCTTTGGAGCAAGTGACATTCAATAAGCATCCGGAACTGCGCAAATTGAAAGACCGGATGGAAAAATACGGCCTTGACGGCGTTACGATGAGCGGCAGCGGCCCTACCATCATCGGATTCAGCAGAAACACGTCGCGCATCAAAAGAGTCTACAACAGTCTGCGCGGGTTCTGCGAAGAAGTATACATGGTCCGACTACTCAATGAAGAATGATAAGAATAGCTGAACAATCCCGCCCTGACGCAACCGCGAAACTCCTTGGAGTGTTCGCGGTTTTTGCTGCGAAACGGAAGCGAAAAGGTTGACGCGTTCCGTTGAGTTATGATAAAGTGTCTATCGGGACTTAAATAGTAATCATTACGTTTTGGAGGAATAATAAATTATGATAAATAGACTGAAAATGACAGGCATATTGTCTGCGGCCGCCCTTGTTCTTGTTGGTTGCGGAACGGGCGGAAGCAGCGAATCAAGTGTTTCCGAGGAGGGGATCACGGTCGTCACAACCTTCTATCCGATGTATGACTTCGCGAAAAATGTGGTGGGGGATAATGGCGAAGTGTCTGTTTTGTTGGATGCCGGACAAGAATCGCATGGTTATGAGCCGACACCGCAGGATATCGCAGCAATCACTGAAGCTGATGTATTCGTCTATAACAGCGATGAAATGGAAACATGGGTGCCCAGCGTATTGGAATCCATTGAATCCAGCGATGTGATCGTTGTCGAAGCTGCCGAGGATATCGCGCTTTTTGAGCTGGAAGAGGATACAGCTACCGAAGAAGAACACAGTGATGAAGAAGGTGAGGATGCCCACAGCGTCGATCCGCATGTCTGGTTGGATCCGGTGTATGCACAAGCGGAAGTCGAAGCCATTTTGGCCGGAGTAGTTGAGGCGGATGAAGCCAACCAAGAGAGTTATGAAGCGAATGCCGCTGCCTTTAAAGGAAAATTGGCGGATCTGGATGCAGCTTATCAGAGTGCCTTTGAGGTTGCTGAAAACCGCACGTTCGTCGTACAACATGCCGCTTTCGGCTACATCGCCCGACGCTACGATCTGACTGAAGTGGCGGTCTCTGATGTATCATCCGATGCGGAACCGAATCCTGCCAAACTGGCTGAACTGCAGCAATTTATGATTGATAATCAGATTACTACCGTTTATTATTCGGACAGCGCGTCTTCAAAAACCGCAGAAACGCTCGCCGAAGGAGCAGGGGCCTCTCTGGAAGTGTTGAGTCCGCTTGAAGGGATAACAGAAGAGGATCAAGAAGCGGGCAAAGATTATCTGAGTGTGATGGAAGAAAATTTGAGCGCTTTGAAAAAAGTAATCCAGTAGGAGAAAAGAGGGATTCAAGTGGAGTACATCGATGTACAGCATCTGTCGTTCTATTACGATGATGAACCTGTCCTGCAGGATATCACATTTCAAGTGCACGAAGGCGAATTTGTCATCCTTACAGGCGAGAATGGCGCAGCGAAATCCACTTTATTGAAGAGCGTTCTGGGATTGTTGAATCCCCGGGAAGGCAGTGCGACGATTTCGAAGGTGAACTATCGAGGAGAAAAGCTTACGATCGGTTACGCACCGCAACAAATTTCGTCGTTCAATATAGGGTTTCCGAGTAGGGTCCTTGAGTTTGTGGAGTCGGGCAGATACCAAAAAGGCAGATGGTTCAAAAAATTGGACGAAGAAGATCATACCCATGTAAAAAAAGCCTTGGAATCAGTGGGCATGTGGGAAATGCGCAACAAAAAGATCGGAGAACTTTCCGGTGGGCAAAAACAACGTATCGCCTTGGCACGTATTTTTGCAACAGATCCGGACCTGTTCGTGCTCGATGAGCCGACAACCGGGATGGACAAGGAGTCGCGCGAACGGTTTTATCGTTTACTGAAACACAATTCGCAAGTCCACAATAAAGCGATCATCATGGTTACCCATGAGCATGAAGACATCAAAGAATTTGTGGATACCCATATTCAGTTAGTCAGAAAGGAGGATTCGCCGTGGAGATGTTTCTCTATGGATTTATGCAAAGAGCCTTCCAAGCATCAACATTGATCGCGATCATGGCGCCCGTTTTGGGTCTGCTGTTGATTTTGCGCCGGCAGTCCTTGATGGCGGATACGTTGTCCCATGTTTCCTTAGCAGGCGTTGCTTTAGGCATGCTGCTTAACATCAATCCGACGCTTACAACATTGGGCATCGTCATTTTGGCAGCTATCGGAATCGAATATTTGCGAGTCATCTTCAAAGGCTATTCGGAAATATCCGTCGCGATTCTGATGGCTACGGGGATGGCGGTAGCGTTGGTGCTGATGAGTTTCGTGTCGGGGAAGCAGAATGCAAGTGTGGAGCAGTTCCTATTCGGGTCGATCATCACAATCAATGATGAGCAGATCCTCATCTTGTTGGCGTTGGCAATCATTGTTGTCTTATTATATTTGGTTTTCCGTAAACCGTTGTATGTGTTGACATTTGATGAAGACACAGCTCATACGGCGGGCTTGCCGGTCCGCATGATGTCGCTGTTGGTATCCGTGATCACCGGGGTCGCCATCAGCGTGGTGATGCCGATCACCGGCTCCTTGCTGGTTTCTTCGATCATGATCCTTCCGGCAGCCATCTCGATGCGATTGGTGCATACCTTCAACGGTGTCATCTTGCTTGGGATTGGAATCGGCTTGACGGGAATGTACGGAGGATTGTTCGCTTCCTACCAGTATGGAACGCCTCCCGGTGCCACCATCAGCTTGGTTTTCGTGGGCATGTTCGTTTTGACCAGCATCTATAAGGTCATCACAGAAAAGAAGTAGAATCTTAACAATAAGATATATCGACAAGAGCAGAACAATGCTCTTGTTTTTTTTGCTAAAATTCAATTAAAAACGAACAATACGCAATTAAATGCTTTCATTTTTCAGGAATCAACTATATAATAGGGAAAAGAACGCAATATGAGGAGAGATTTGGATTGAAAATTAAACGCAGTGAACGGTTAGTTGACATGACCCGTTACTTACTAGAAAGACCGCATCGGTTGATTTCATTGACTTATTTCGCTAAACGTTATGAATCAGCGAAATCATCCATCAGCGAAGACCTATCCATCATCAAAAAAACATTTGAAGATCGGGGAACAGGGATTGTCGAAACGCTTCCGGGAGCAGCAGGGGGCGTCAAATACATTCCGACAATCACCAAAGAAAACGCCCGTGAAATTATAGAAGAAATGTGCGAAATCATGAACAGCAAAGATCGTTTATTGCCGGGAGGATACGTTTATCTTTCTGATATGTTGGGCAATCCGGAATTGTTGCAGAAAATCGGACGTGTTATCGCAGCCCAGTACGTCGACAAAAAAGTCGATGCAGTCATGACTGTCGCGACAAAAGGGGTTCCGATCGCGCAAGCGGTAGCCACTTATCTGAATGTGCCGTTCGTCATCGTACGCCGGGATTCAAAAATTACTGAAGGCTCTACAGTGAGCATCAACTACGTTTCCGGTTCATCCGATCGCGTCGAAAAGATGGAGCTTTCCAAGCGCAGCTTGGCGCGCGGTTCAAAAGTTCTGATTGTCGATGATTTCCTGAAAGGCGGCGGCACCATCAATGGTATGCGCAGCATGATTTCCGAGTTCGAATCGGAGACAGTCGGCGTAACCGTATTCGCTGAAGCAGGCTATAATTCCAAGCGTGAAGTATTCGATTATACATCGCTGATTCGCGTGAACAATATCGACTTGAAAGATCACTCCATCAGTGTAGGTTTGGGCAATTATTTCGATTCAAGCACCGAGTGAGAAAGTAGCCATGAAAAAAGAGCTGGCCCTTAAGTTTAAGGGCCGGCTCTTTGGCTTGTGTTGGGAAAAGCGGGTTTCACACAGTGGGGTTCTGAGGAACTCACACTTGGTCGTTCCGGAAAGAAGTCTCCGGCAGTGTTTTGTAGGCCAATTTTTCCAAAACGCCTCCACAATCAGGATAGACTTTGATCAGCGCATCATAAGACAACAATTCAAAATCACGGTAATCGAATGCTGGGGAAACCATGCAACTCACGAGAGCGTAGTCTCCTGATGAGCCTTCGATACTGCTCCCGAAGATGACTCCTTTCGGAACCGTAAATTGGAAAAGTTCTCCTTTTTCGGGATGACGCCCTAGCTTAATCGCCTCATAACGGCCATCAGGATGCAACAGATGAATGGTCAACGTACTGCCTTCATGGAAGTACCAGGCCTCATCAGACTTCAAACGGTGAAAATGCGAGGGGTTGTCTGCAGTCAACAGAAAAAGAATATTACTGAAGAGGTAGCGTTCTCTCTGGTCTTCGGTAACGATCAATTCGGGAGAATGACCGGTTTCGCGAAAATAACCGCCTTCCGCGTGTGGCTGAAGCAACAATTCCTGTATCCAAAATGATGCAGTCGGTTTTGTCATTGGAATCAATCCTTTCGTTGTGTCTTCCTGTTTACAAGTATAACCAAAAAACCGGTCAATAAGAAATAATGTATCCGCATTCTTCGTATTTCCATTAGAAAATGAAAAGAAGTCTGTATTTATGTCCGACATCATATTGAAAAAAGCAAGTTTTTAGGCTAAGATAATTTAGTTGAAGGAATAAATTGAAAAGATAGGAGTTGCTTATGGCTAATCGTTTTGCAATCATACTTGCTGCTGGTCAAGGAACGCGCATGAAAAGCAAACTTTATAAAGTGCTGCATGCCGTTTGCGGAAAACCAATGGTTGAGCACGTCGTGGATCAAGTAGAGGCTGCTGGCATTGAGAAGGTAGTGACAATTGTAGGGCATGGTGCGGATACTGTCAAAGGATGCTTGGGGAATCGTTCGGAATATGTATTGCAGGCACAACAATTGGGAACAGGGCACGCTGTCCTGCAAGCGCAAGCTGTGCTGGAGAACAAAGAGGGCACTACGTTGGTCATCTGCGGAGATACACCGCTCCTGACTGCAGAGACGTTGGAATCCTTATTGCAGTACCATGAAGAGAAAAAAGCGAAAGCAACTATCCTGACTGCGCATGCTGACGATCCGACCGGTTATGGCCGCATCATCAGAAATGCTTCAGATAACGTAGAAAAAATTGTGGAACAAAAAGACGCTTCTCCGGAAGAAGCGCTTGTGCAGGAAATCAATACCGGAACATATGCTTTTGATAACAAATATTTGTTTGCCGCGCTGCAATCAGTGGGCAACAACAATGCGCAAGGCGAATATTATTTACCAGATGTCATCGAAATCCTGAAGAACCAAGGGGAAATCGTGACGGCTTATCAGATGAGCGATATGGGTGAGGCCTTGGGCGTGAACGATCGTGTCGCTTTGGCTGAAGCTTCTGTCTACATGAAGAGACGCATCAATGAAAAACACATGCGCAACGGCGTTACCTTGATTGACCCGGATAATACCTACATCGAGGCGGATGTGATCATCGGAAGCGACACAGTCATTGAACCGAACGTATTCCTGAAAGGGAAAACGATCATCGGTGAAGATTGTTTCATCGGCTCAGGATCAGAACTGAGCAACACAACAATCGGTGATTGCGTCCAGATCAGAAGCTCCAACTTGGAAGAGTCTGTGATGGAATCGGACAGCAACATCGGTCCTTTCAGCCACTTGAGACCGAACAGCCACATCGGAAAACGCGTCCACATCGGAAATTTTGTGGAAGTGAAGAACGCGGTATTGAACGAAGACACAAAAGTCGGACATCTGACATATGTTGGAGACGCGGATCTTGGTAAAAACATCAACGTCGGTTGCGGTACCGTCTTCGTGAATTATGACGGCAAACACAAACACCGTTCCAGCATCGGTGACAATACGTTCATCGGCTGCAACGTGAACATTGTGGCTCCTGTAAAAGTCGAGGCCAACACATTCCTAGCCGCAGGTTCGACCATCACAAAAGATGTGCCT
The DNA here is from genome assembly GCF_055118575.1 of Trichococcus sp. Taxonomy (NCBI): domain Bacteria; kingdom Bacillati; phylum Bacillota; class Bacilli; order Lactobacillales; family Carnobacteriaceae; genus Trichococcus; species Trichococcus sp. Next base: position 12,853 of record NZ_JBSQPW010000013.1, read on the forward strand.
GAAGGCGCGATGGGCATCGCCCGCAGCCGCCAGGAGAACAAACCCGGCTATTGGGAAAAATTGCCGCCAGCCAAAAAATAAAGCAAAACCTTATACATGTATGGTAGAATGATTTTGAAAATACAATATCAGTATGTGTTTAATTTGGTAAAAACAAAAGATTAACGGAGGATTATCATGACAGAACATTACAAAGATCCAAAACTTAAGATTTTTTCCTTAAGTTCAAATCGCCCTTTGGCTGAGAAAATTGCGGCTGACGTTGGTGTCGAGTTAGGAACCCTTTCATCATCCCAATTCAGCGATGGTGAAATCAAGATCAACATCGACGAAAGTATCCGTGGTTGCCACGTTTACGTCATCCAATCAACTAGCTCTCCGGTAAACGACCACTTGATGGAACTTTTGATCATGATCGATGCTTTGAAGCGCGCGAGCGCCAAAACAATCAACATCGTATTGCCTTATTATGGTTATGCACGCCAAGACCGTAAGGCGCAATCACGTGAGCCGATCACAGCTAAATTAGTGGCGAATATGATCACCAATGCCGGCGCTGACAGATTGTTGACACTTGATATGCATGCTCCTCAAATTCAAGGTTTCTTCGATATTCCAGTCGATCATCTGTTGGGAGCTCCGTTATTGGCAAGTTACTTCTTGGATCACGAAGTTCTAAACCATGACGTAGTCGTTGTTTCCCCAGATCATGGCGGCGTGACAAGAGCCCGCAAACTGGCTGAATTCATCAAAGCTCCGATCGCCATCATCGATAAGAGAAGACCGAAAGCGAACGTAGCAGAAGTCATGAACATCATCGGGAATGTCGAAGGCAAAAAATGTATCCTGATCGACGACATGATCGATACTGCAGGCACAATCACATTGGCTGCCCAAGCATTGCAGGATGCGGGTGCATTGGATGTCTATGCTTGCTGCACACATGCTGTATTGTCAGGCCCAGCAATGGACCGCATCAACAACTCCGTAATCAAAGAATTGATTGTTACTGATTCAATCAATATTCCTGCTGAAAAAGTCAGCGAGAAAATCGTACAGGTATCCGTGTCACAATTGATCGCCGAAGCAATCAAACGTATCCACGAAAACCGTTCAGTAAGCCCGTTGTTCCAAGAAAAATTCGTGATCATCGACTAAGAATCCGTTAACCCAAAAAAGTCCTCCCATGGGAGGGCTTTTTTGGTTTTGGGGTTGGGCTGGAGAGTCTGGAAAAGATGAATGCCCCGAAAGAATCCATCTTTCCGAGCCCGAGCGTGGCCGGAAAAGATGGATAATGCCCAATAATTCATGCTTCCAGGGGCGGACAACCCGCACCCTCAGCACCCGCACCCCGAAAAAATAAAAAAAGCTGAACGGGTTCGTACAGCCCTGAAAGAAATTTAGGAAATCTGTCCGACTGAGCATCGAAGAGCGCAATAGGACAGATTTATCTAATTTCCGAAAAAATTTATACTTTCCTAGTTATGTCAAAAAACACCTGCCGGCCCTGACGGGCGGCGGGTGCTTGAGATTGTAAAGTATTATTTTGCGTCTGCTTCCAGGCTGGCGAATCCTTCTTCCAATACTTTTTTCAGTGTTGTAGCGGATAGATCCATTTTTTCCTGTTCTGCATCGGATAAAGGAATTTCGATGATGTTGCGGATACCGGAACGGTTGATGACTGCCGGCACGCCGATGAAGATGTCTTTGTGTTCATATTCACCATCTAAATAGACGGATAAAGGCATGATCGCATTTTCGTCATTCAGGATAGCTTTAGTGATACGGGCTAAGGCTACGGCGATACCGTAGAAGGTCGCTCCTTTTTTCTCGATGATTTCATATGCGGCATCGCGCACTTTGAAGAATACATCGACCAAAGCTTTTTCATCCACAGCGGAAGTTTGTTTTACCCATTCGTAAATCTGCAAGCCACCAACGTTGGCGTGGGACCATACTGGGAATTCAGTGTCGCCATGTTCCCCTAGGATATAGGCGTGAACATTACGGGCATCTACGCCTACAAGCGCAGAGATGCTTTGACGGAAGCGGGCGCTGTCCAGGGAAGTACCAGAACCGATGACGCGGTTAGCAGGAAGCCCTGAAAATTTCCAAGTTGCATAAGTGAGGATATCCACTGGATTGGATGCTACCAAGAAAATACCGTCGAAACCGCTCGCCATGATTTCTCCGATGATCGACTTGAAGATGCGCAAGTTTTTGCTTACCAAATCGAGACGTGTTTCACCAGGCTTTTGGGCAGCTCCTGCAGTCAATACTACGATATCAGCGTCGTGGCAATCTGCGTATGATGCTGCATAAATTTTCTTGGGTGAGGTATAAGCTAAAGCGTGGGAAAGGTCGATGGCGTCTCCCTCTGTTTTTGCTTTGTTGATATCGATGATACCCAATTCATGACCAATGTTTTGTGTAACCAACGCAAACGCATAACTTGATCCTACCGCGCCGTCACCGACTAAAATAATTTTTTGTCCTGTACTTCCACTCAATTCTGCCATTATAATGCTCCTCTCACTATTTGCTGATTCTATTATAACACTAAACAAAGGTGATTACTCTTTGGGCCTATCCCGCTCGGCAAAGATTTTCAGAACCAGCGATGATTGCACGAGAGAGATAAACAGTGAACAACCTGTGAAATATTATATAAAAATATTATAAAATAAAATGCTGTCGTTTTCAATGGATAGCTGCGAATTCTTTCACAATATTTTTTAGCGGCTCCCGATCCGATTGCTTACGAATATATGAAGGATGTGGTATACTGTTCAAAAGCAAACTGTGCGGATGACATCCGTGCGGCCTTTTTTGGCGTAAAGGGACGGAAAGCATGCGCTTGGTCCCTTGCGGACATAACTACGACTGGAAAATATAGGGGAAAACAAATGAAAATGATTGTTGGATTGGGGAACCCAGGTCCTAAGTATACCGATACGAAGCACAATGTCGGTTTTATTACTTTAGACGAGTGGGCCTTTCAGAATAAAGAGAAGTACAATAAAAATAAATTTGAAGCGTTATACATAGAGACCACCGTAAATGGCGAAAAAGTTTTATTCGTCAAACCGCTGACATTCATGAATGATTCGGGAAGATCGGTAAGGCCGTTGATGGACTACTACAACATCGCAATCGAAGATCTGGTTGTCGTATACGATGATATGGATATGCCTGTAGGAAAAATAAGGCTTCGCCAAAAAGGTGGGGCCGGCGGACATAATGGCATCAAAAGCTTGATTCAGCATTTAGGGACGCAGGATTTCAACCGGATCCGCATCGGGGTCGGAAGGCCTCATCACAATATGACGGTCATTCAGCACGTATTGAGTCCTTTTCCGAAAGATGAACACGCCGAAATGTTGCACTCCGTAAAAGAAAGTGTGGATGCGATCGATCATTTCATTAAAGGGAACAATTTTTTGGAGACCATGAATCAATTCAATAAAAAAGGTTAGGTTCAGCTTCAGCTGGACCTCTTTTGTGTCTGCCCCCAAACAGCACAGGCAGCTCGCTATGAAAGCGATAACTTTTTCTGCAGAATACACCATGAACGAGGAGAATATTCATGAAAGATATAGAAAAATATTTGAAGAGCTCGAAAAATATACAGACATTATTATCTGAAGTCAACGCCGAACTGCCGCAGTTGGTGGCGGGGCTCTCTGGGTCAGGCCGCAATCTGCTGACAAGTATCCTGTTCGAGGAATTGCAGAAGCCGATCATCGTCTTGACCCCGAATTTGCTTCAAGCGACTCAAGTTTACGAAGACATCAGCCAACTGGCGCCGGATGTTCCGCTCCATGTCTTCCCTGTGGAGGAATCGGTCGCAGCGGAACTGGCTTTCTCATCACCCGAATACCGCAGTCAACGGGTGGAAACATTGGATTTTTTGAAGAGCGGCAAAAAAGGGATCATCGTGATTCCAACTGCAGGATTCAAAAAAATCCTCTCTCCCGCTTCAATCTGGGAAACACATTGCCTTGATTTTTCCGTTGGCATGGATTTGGATTTGGACGGACTGCCTGAGAAATTGGTCGCAATGGGCTATACCCGTGAGCGGATGGTTGCCAGCCCGGGCGAGTTCAGCATTCGCGGAGGAATCATCGATATCTACGCTCTGAACGAGGAGAACCCCTTGCGAATGGAACTGTTTGATACCGAAGTCGATACATTGCGCTTTTTTGATGCCTACACCCAAAAGTCCAGCGACTCTATCGAAAGTGTCCGGATTTTGCCGGCGCATGACACAATCTTCACGAAAGAGGGAATTATGCAGCAGGCAAGCGCGGTGGAGAAAAAAGCCGAAAAGGCCATCAAAGGCATCAAGAATCAACAGGCCAAAGAAAGCATGACCCGTGTATTCTCCGAGATGACAGATAGGATGAAGCGCGGCGAACTGCCCAGAGACCCGCAACTCTACACAAGTTTGGTCTATCCGGAACAGCCTACGGTTTTGGACTATATCGCCGAAGATGCGCTGCTGATAGTGGACGATTACAGCCGTATCCTTGAGGTTGAAAGGACGATTGAAAGTGAATCATCGGAATGGAAGTTGGCTAAGGTGTCGGAAGGCGTGTTCCTGCCTTCACAGGACTTCAGCGCCGATATCCGCGAGGTGATCAAAAAGTCCAAACAGCATCGCATCTATTACGCGCTTTTCCATAGAGGTTTCGGAAATATGCGTTTCCAAGGAGTCTATTCTTTCCAATACCGCACACTGAACAATTTCTTCAGTCAGATGCCGCAAGTCAAACTGGAAATGGAACGTTGGCTCAAACAGCATATGTCAGTTTTCGTCATGGTACCGTCTGCGGAACGGGCCGAAAAGGTGCAACGGATATTCGCGGATTTCGGCATCCACAGTTACATTAAAGGGAACGCCCCTATTATTGAGAACAAAGTGAATATTCTGGTCGGTGGAATGGCGAACGGGTTTGAATTGCCGCAGGAAAGAATGGTGTTCGTCACCGAAAAGGAGCTTTTCAACAAAGTTACGAAGAAGCAGCCGCGTCGTCAGAAAATGACGAATGCGGAGCGATTGAAGAGCTACACAGAACTGAATCCTGGCGATTACGTCGTCCACGTAAATCACGGAATCGGGCTTTACACAGGGATGGAAACCATCGAAGTCGGCGGCGTCCATCAGGATTACATGTCGATCGCCTATCAGGAAGGGGCCAAATTATTCATTCCTGTGACGCAGATCCACCTGATTCAAAAGTATGTGTCCTCTGATGCCAAAACGCCAAAAATGCACAAGTTGGGCGGAACGGAATGGACGAAAACGAAAAAGAAAGTCGCTTCAAAAATCGAGGATATTGCGGATGAATTGATTGAGTTGTACGCCAATCGGGAATCCGAAAAAGGCTATGCCTATCAACCGGATACACCGGAGCAGATAGAATTCGAAAATGCCTTCCCTTATACTGAAACCGATGACCAACTGCGCAGCGCCGCTGAAATCAAGGCAGACATGGAGAGCATCAAGCCGATGGACCGTTTGTTGGTCGGTGATGTCGGTTACGGCAAAACGGAAGTTGCGATGCGCGCCATCTTCAAAGCGGTACAGGAAGGAAAGCAAGCCGCATTCCTTGTCCCTACGACCATCTTGGCACAACAGCACTACGAGTCATTGACGCAACGTTTTGAGGAATACCCGTTTGAAATTGGGTTGTTGAGTCGCTTCCGCACAAAAAAACAACAAGATGAAACATTGGCCGGCATCCGCAAGGGCACGGTTGATATCGTCATCGGCACGCACCGGATTTTATCGAAGGACGTCGTTTTCGCTGATTTGGGATTGTTGGTGGTCGACGAAGAGCAACGCTTCGGTGTGAAGCATAAAGAACGCCTGAAACAGCTGAAAGCTTCAGTAGATGTCCTGACTTTGACGGCAACCCCGATTCCGCGGACACTGCACATGTCGATGCTGGGGGTCAGAGATCTTTCTGTCATCGAAACACCGCCGGCAAACCGCTATCCGGTTCAGACATACGTCATGGAACAGAATAACGGAGCTGTCCGGGATGCAATCGAAAGGGAGATGGCCCGCGGAGGTCAAGCCTTCTATCTCTACAATCGAGTGGAAACAATCGAGAAGAAAGCCGAGGAGATACGCGAACTCGTCCCTGATGTCCGCGTCGCAGTAGCGCATGGACAGATGACGGAGGTACAGCTCGAGAATGTCATCATGGATTTCATCGAAGGGCGCTACGATGTCTTGGTCACTACAACCATCATCGAAACGGGTGTGGACATCCCGAACGTTAATACGCTCTTCATCGAAAATGCTGATCGGATGGGCTTGTCGCAGCTTTACCAACTGCGCGGACGTGTCGGCAGAACAAATCGGATTGCCTATGCCTATTTGATGTACCAACCGAACAAAATGCTGACCGAAGTTAGCGAGAAAAGGTTGCAGTCCATCAAAGAATTCACGGAACTGGGCGCGGGTTTCAAAATCGCTATGCGTGATTTGTCGATCCGCGGGGCAGGGAATCTTTTGGGTGCGCAACAGCATGGCTTCATTGATTCGGTCGGATTCGATCTCTACTCAGAGATGCTGGGAGAGGCGGTCGCAGCCAAACGTGGCATGAAAGCGAGAACGAAGCGTTCCATCGTTGAAATCGATTTGAGCATAGATGCTTACATACCTGCTGATTATATAGAGGATGAGCGCCAGAAAATCGATTTCTACAAACGGATCCAGCGTATCGACAGTGTAGCTGATTATGATGAAATCGATGCGGATCTTATCGATCGCTTCGGAGATTATCCGCAGGAGGTTTCCGATTTGCTGGAGGTCGGTCTGATCAAAAATTACGCCGAGAAGAGCCAAATCGAAATGATCAAACGCTTAGGCGAAACGATCGCCATCACCTTCTCGCAGGAAGCAACCGTCCGCTTGCAGGGGCCGGCAGTATTCGAAGCCCTCAGCAAAATGCCGTTGAAAGCGCAGATCAATCTGAATAATGCCAGATTGGTGGTCAGCCTGGCCATAGGGAAATTACCGAACCGTCAATGGCTGAACCATCTCAACGCATTCGTCAAAGCCTGTGTAGCTGAACCGGACGAAACAGCGGGAGAGACAGATGGAAAATAATCGCTTGAAGCAGATGATGAAGGGTGCGCTGTTGTTGTCTGTGGCTGCCTTCATCAGCAAGATACTCAGCGCGATCTATCGTGTGCCGTTTCAAAATATGGTGGGTAACACAGGCTTTTATGTCTATCAGCAAGTCTATCCCATATATGGCATCGGTATGACGTTCGCTTTATCTGGCTTTCCAGTATTTCTCTCCAAGATGATTGCGGAAACGCCGGATAGCGGGACCCGCAGAATGGTGTTGAAGCGCAGTTTGATCATCCTCGGTATCTTCGGATGCATCCTGTTCGTAAGCATCTATGGCTTTTCCGCTCAACTGGCAGTGTTGATGGGGGACCCGGATTTGAAACCGATTTTGCAGTCGGTATCCTGGATGTTTCTGTGGATGCCGATATTGGCAACGTTGCGAGGATACTTCCAAGGCAACTACCGCATGGAACCGACTGCCATTTCGCAAGTGTTGGAGCAGCTCGTGCGGGTCGGCGCGATCCTTTTTGCGGCTTATGTGTATACGAAATCAAAAGGGGACCTTTATGCGATGGGCGCTCAAGCCATGAGCGGAGCGACTGTCGGTGCAATCTTGGGCAGCCTGATCCTGTTGGCGGCCTATTACAAAGAAAGGCGGAATCTGGCTGCACCATTGCTTGATGGGCAACGACTGGAGCAGGAGGCTCCCGCCGCACGATGGGGACGCTTGATCCGCCGCTATGCGACTGAAGGGGCGACAATTTGCCTCCTGAGTGCTGTCCTGGTCCTGTTCCAGCTCATCGATTCATTTACGCTCTACAACGGCTTGTTGGAGGGCGGCATGGCGAGCGATTGGGCAAAAAATATCAAGGGGATCTATGACCGTGGGCAACCACTTGTACAGTTGGGTATGGTGGTGGGGACCGGGTTTTCGGCCAGCTTCATTCCCATGATGAGCCAAGCCCATGCACAAAATCGTCAAAGCGAATTCACCCGATCCGCCGTGTCATTGTTGCGGATGACTAGCGTCTTTTCGGCAGCCGCAGTGACGGGTTTGCTGGCTATTTTACCGAACGTCAACAACATGCTCTTCGGCGACAGGGAAGGAATCGCTGTTCTTTCCGTATATATTTTGGCCATTTTTGCGGCTTCTGTCATGACCGCCTATCATTCCATCCTCCAAAGCTTGGGTCAGTACAAAATTTCCTTGCTCGCCTTGGCTGCGGGTCTGGCGGTCAAATTCTTCGGCAATTTGCTCTTGGTGGAACCGTTGGGGACGATGGGGGCAAGCATCGCTTTGACAGCTGGGTTGGCTGCCATGCTGTGGGTGCTTTGGTTCAAGAGTGAGCGTGCCTTGCGGGATGTCTGGTCCAGTGATCGTTTCCTCTTGAAACTTGTCTCCGGCTGCGTTGTTCTGTATGTTACGGTTGGGGCGCTCCGGATTGGCCTGGAAAGGTATATGTTTACGGATGGAGGTCGGCTGATGGATTCCATAATCGCCGCTGTGACAGTTTGTGCTGGTGTGGTCGTATTCTTATGGTATATTCTAAAAGTGAAACTCTTTACGTTACGCGAGTGGGTAAGTATTCCGTTCGGGAAAAAACTGCTGCGCAAATTGCCGGATTAAACGAATGACACAAAATAGAAAAATGGTACAGAAGGAGAAATGTATGGGTAAAATTCAAATAATGGGCCTTGGAGCCGGTGACTTGGAACAATTGCCGTACGGCGTATACAGCCGATTGCTGGCAGCTGAATTCGTCCATCTGCGGACCAAGGAACATCCGGTCGTCGAGAATCTGAAGGCTGCAGGCGTGCAGTTCGAAAGCTTTGATGCAGTGTATGAAGCTAAGGATAAGTTTGATGATGTATACCGTCAGATTGCAGACTATTTATTGGAAAAGGCAAAGACGCAGGATCTCATTTATGCAGTGCCGGGACATCCGTTGGTTGCAGAGGATTCCGTCAAGCATTTATTGCAGAACCAAGCCGGAATCAAAGTGGAGATTGTCGGGGGCAAAAGTTTCATCGATGATTTCTTTCAGGCTGTAGCCATCGATCCGATCGAGGGCTTTCAATTATTGGATGGGCTGTCCTTCCATCAGGATCAGCTGAATCTGGGTAATCACTTGATCATCATGCAAGTTTTCAATGAATTTGTGGCCAGCGATGTAAAATTGAAGCTGATGGAGAAATATCCGGATGAGCATCAGGTGGCATTGGTCGATGCGGCAGGAACCAAACTGCAAAAAGTGACCTGGTGCCCATTGTATGAGATGGACAGACTAGAGGGCGTGCACAACTTGCTCTCCTTGTACGTTCCACCGCTGCAGATGGATGAGCGTACCAAAAGTTTTGAGTTGACCCAAGCCTACATGGATGCCATAGCAGAAAAAGATGTTTGGGTGCAATCGCAGACGCACGAAAGCCTGTTGCCCTATCTGAAGGAAGAATGTGATGAAGTGGCCGAAGCAATCCAGAACGATGATATCGATAACCTGATCGAAGAGTTGGGCGATGTCATGCTTCAAGTTTTTTATCATGCTTCGTTTGGCGAACGGGAAGGCTTTTTCACGATGGAGGATATTCTGGAAACATTGAACAGAAAATTGCGCAGGCGCCATCCGCACGTTTTTGACGGGGTGAAGGCTGATACGATCGAAGAAATCGATAAGATGTGGCAAGCGATAAAAGCAAAAGAAAAGAGGAATTCCGATGAGACTAGATAAATTTTTGAAAGTATCCCGCTTGATCAAACGCAGATCGGTCGCTAAAGAGGTTGCAGATAAGGGACGCATCCTGATCAACGGCAAGCAAGCAAAGTCGAGTTCGACTGTCAAAGCTGGAGATGAAATGACGCTGCAATTCGGGAATAAAACCGTCGTCGTGCGCGTTGACAAAATTGTGGAAACGACCAAAAAGGATGAGGCGCAGGAAATGTACACGCTCATCAGCGAAACGGCTGCACCCAGAACGGAAGAAAATCGCTTCTGATGCTGCGAAAGGCCATGGACAATCCGGGTTGTTTCTTCTATACTTTTACATGAGCAAGACTGTTCGGAGATAATGGGATTATGGAAGTTTCAAGGAGGCGATCAGGGTGAAGGGAAAGACGCAAAAAAAGACAGCTGACAACGTAACCGTGATGCAAAATGATTTTACGAAGGCGCAGCATAGTCAGAAACGTATATTTCAGAGGGAAAAGAAAGCCCATATGAGAAGATTGTCCCTGATTTTTTTCGTCGCAGCTGCCCTGATTGTGCCTTGCCTGTGGAAAACGGTCGGAAACTGGCTGGAGATCCGGAAACTGGATGCTGCCATCGCTTTGGCCAAAACAGAGAAAAAGCAAGCTGAGGACGAAAACACGCAATTGACCTATGAAGTCAAATTGCTGCAGGATGATGAATACATCGCCAAATTGGCACGCGGTAAATATTATTTAAGTAAAGACGGCGAAATCATTTTCAGTCTGCCTGAAGATAATCAGACAAAAATGGCCGAAAAACAAGAGAACGCGGCGGATTCAGATTCATGAATACGCCAATGAATAAAGATTCTATTTTTTTCTGCAAAATCCGTGGTATAATTAGCTGAGCAAAAATGAAGGAGGAACTTTTTTTTTATGTCAATAGAAGTTGGGAACAAAGTATCAGGAAAAGTTACAGGGATTACAAATTTTGGTGCATTCATTGATTTAGGCGGCGGTAAGACAGGACTAGTTCATATTAGTGAAATTTCTGATACTTTCGTTAAGGAAATAAAGGACGTTTTGAAGGTTGGCGATGAAGTGACCGTAAAGGTAATGTCCATTGCAGATGATGGGAAGATCGGCTTATCCATCCGCAAAGCTGTGGACAAGCCAGCAGGGGAAGTTTCCAGACCTCAACGAGAAAGCAGACCTTATCAAAAAAGTACAACTCCTCGTCCGGAAGGCTCTTTTTCTAAAGGCAGAAAAGATTTCTCAGCACATCAGGATAAAGGTCTTAAAAATGACTTCGACTCCTTGATGAGCAGCTTCTTGAAGGACAGCGAAGACCGTTTGACTTCCATCAAGCGCAATACGGAAGGCAAACGCGGCGGCCGTGGCGGCAGACGTGGATAGAACACAGTAATTTCTAGAGGATGGGCAAAAGGGAAACCGATTGTCGCACCCTCTTTTTTGCTTTACGAAGAAAGAGAGCAGGGGTGTTATGCAAGAATATATTCTGCGTCTATGCAAAGAGTTGGAACGCCAGCAGATTTGGGAAAAAGAAAGCCGCGTACTTTTGGCGGTATCCGGGGGCGCAGATTCCATGGCGTTGCTGGGGCTTGTCCAACAGCTACCGTCGGAATGGCAACCGCAGTTTGCGGTAGTGCATGTCCATCATCATCTTAGGGAAGAGTCAGATGAGGAATTCCGGATAATCCAAGAGTACTGCCGGAGCCAAGGGATAGTTTTTTTTGCAGAACACTGGTACGAAGAGGACCATCCCAAGTCAAACCTCGAAATGGCGGCGAGGGAATTCCGCTATGCCTTCTTTGCCGACATAATGGGAAAATGGCAAGCGACCCACTTGGCGACAGCGCATCATGCGGATGATCAACTGGAGACGATTCTGATGCGTTTGGTGAGGGGAAGCACGCTCAATGGCATCTCCGGAATCGCTTTTTCACGCGCTTTTGGTCGTGGTCAGCTCGTTCGCCCTTTGTTATCTTTCCAAAAAGACGAACTCTATCAGATTTGCGGAATAGCCGGGATCCCTTATCGGGAAGACAGCACCAATTCAGAGCTGACTTTCACGCGGAACAGATACCGCAACCGCATCATTCCGCTCCTGAAGTCGGAAAATAAGCAAGCAGCCAGACATTTCGGCGATTTTTCGGAAGATCTGCAGGATGTATTGAAAGTCGTCCAACCGATCATAGCGCAGGCGTTTCACTCGTTGTTCACCAAGGTTGATTCGGACTGGGTATTGGATCTGAACGCATGGCAAGCGTGTGATGTTTCCTTGCAACGGCTTGTACTCAGTCATTTTGTGACGGAGCAGATGATTCCGGCAGGCCATGACTTCCGAAGGAGCCAACTGACTGCTGTGATGGATCTTGCCGAAAACCAAGCCCCCCAAAAGCAAATATCTTTGACGGGAGGGTGGCAGGCCAGAAAAAGGTATGATAAACTTATTTTCTTATCCCCTGATGCGGCCAAGAACGATTTTTCTGAATTTTCTGAGGAATTGGAGCTAAATAAATGGGTAACCTTGCCATCTCATGGTAGAATAGGGTTATTTCATAGCGATAATGCGTTTTCAAAAGGACTGCCTTTGGATGCCCAAAGCTTAGGAATCATGGATGAATCGGCACTTATGCCTTTAATCGTACGTTCCCGGCGTTCTGGCGACAAGATCGTTTTGAACAGAAACAAGCCATTCACAAAAAAAGTGAGCCGGCTTTTTGTGGATAAAAAAATTCCGGATGAAGAAAGACGAAAAGCCTGTATTGTCACTGATGGCGAGGGACGTATTTTATGGGTGCCGGGCTACGCCCAGTCCGTCTGGTTGTCCGAGAATGAAGAGGAACAAACGCATTACAGATTGATTTACATTAAATAAATTTTTGAGGTGAAAGAAATGTTGCATCCTGATATCAAGGAAGTATTATACAGTGAAGAAGAAATCAGCGCAGTAGTCAAAGACTTGGGCGCGCAATTGACGAAAGAATATGAAGGGAAAAATCCATTGGTGATCGGCGTACTGAAAGGTGCCGTCATGTTCATGACCGACTTGTCGCGCGCCATGGCCTGCGATCTGGAATTGGATTTCATGGATGTTTCCAGCTACGGAGCCGGAATGGAATCAAGCGGCGATGTGAAGATCCTGAAAGATTTGGATACGACAGTGGACGGACGCGATTTGTTGATAGTGGAGGACATCATCGACACCGGACGGACTTTGAGCTACCTGATCGAAATATTTAAGTACCGTAAAGCCAAATCCATCAAAGTGGTCACTTTGATGGACAAAAAAGAACGCCGCGTCGTGGAATTGGAAGCGGATTACATTGGTATCAATGTTCCGAACGAGTTCGTTGTCGGATACGGATTGGATTTCAACGAAAAGTACCGGAATCTCCCTTATATCGGGATTTTAAAAAGCGAAGTTTATGAGTAAAATCATTCGTTAAAATTGGTCAGATATGATATGATTAATGAGATACCAGTATATTGAGCAAACAAAAAAGATGAGACGTAAGATAAAGTCTGCGAAGAACGATATCTGACGAGGAGGTTCTAATGAAAAAAAATAATTTTCTTAAAAGCAGCGGCTTTTATGTGCTGATCTTCCTTGCGATCATTGCAGTGGTTTCGATGATTACAGGCGGCATGGAGACAGAGACGAGCCAAGAAATTTCATCAAGCGAATTTATGGATGCCTTGAACTCGGAAGAGGTGGATAACTTTACGATCCAACCGGGTGCAGGCGTTTATGAAATCAGCGGTGAATACCGCACTGAGCAAGAACTGGAAGTAAGTGATTCATCCAGCGATCTGCTGTTGTTCGACGATACGACCAGTACAACCACGAAGAATTTCACAACCAGAGTTTTACCGAATGATGAAACTCTGAAACAGATCACTGATATCGCTGAAACGACGGATACACAGATGGTGCCGTTGGAAGAAGATCAGTCCGGCGCATGGATCAGCATTCTGTTCAGCGTATTGCCGATCGTAATCTTTATCTTCTTCATGTACATGATGATGGGTCAAGCTGGAGGCGGACAAGGCGGTAACCGCAATGTCATGAACTTCGGCAAGACGAAGTCTGAAGATGCTACCAAGAAACCGATCAAAGTACGTTTTTCTGACGTCGCCGGTGCAGAGGAAGAAAAACAAGAACTTGTCGAAGTTGTGGAATTCCTGAAGGATCCACGTCGTTTCACGGCCCTTGGAGCAAGGATTCCGGCAGGGGTTTTGCTTGAAGGACCTCCTGGAACAGGTAAGACCTTGTTGGCCAAAGCTGTCGCAGGTGAAGCCGGTGTGCCTTTCTTCTCGATTTCCGGTTCGGAATTCGTGGAGATGTTCGTCGGTGTCGGCGCCAGCCGTGTGCGTGATTTGTTCGATCAAGCCAAGAAAGCTGCTCCTGCAATCATCTTCATCGATGAAATCGATGCGGTTGGACGTCAGCGTGGCGCCGGTATGGGTGGCGGACATGATGAACGCGAACAGACACTGAACCAATTATTGGTCGAGATGGACGGTTTTTCCGGCAATGAAGGCATCATCGTAATTGCCGCTACCAACCGTTCGGACGTACTTGATCCGGCATTGCTTCGTCCAGGCCGTTTTGACCGCCAAATTTTGGTCGGAAGACCGGACGTTAAAGGCCGAGAAGCGATACTGAAAGTACATTCCCGCAATAAACCGTTGGCAAGCAATGTTAATCTGAAGGTTGTAGCGCAACAGACACCAGGTTTCTCCGGAGCGGATTTGGAAAACTTGTTGAACGAAGCTGCCCTGGTCGCGGCCAGACGGAACAAAACAAAAATCGATGCACTTGATGTGGATGAAGCGCATGACCGCGTCATTGCCGGTCCTGCCAAGCGGGATCGTGTCATCAGCAAACGCGAACGCGAAATGGTTGCTTACCATGAAGCCGGTCACACGATTGTGGGTATGGTCTTGAGCGATGCACGCATTGTCCACAAAGTTACGATCGTTCCGCGCGGTCGCGCTGGAGGATATGCAATCATGCTTCCAAAAGAGGATCGATTCCTTATGACGAAGGATGAGTTGTTGGAACAAGTTGTCGGCTTGCTTGGTGGACGCGTGGCGGAGGAAGTTGTCTTCAACGTCCAAACTACGGGCGCCAGCAACGACTTCGAACAAGCTACCGGCTTGATCAGAAGCATGGTTACCGAATACGGTATGAGCGAAAAATTGGGTACTGTTCAGTATGAAGGAAATCATCAAGTATTCGTCGGACGTGACTATGGACAAACCAAAGCTTACTCTGAAGATATTGCATACCAAATTGACTCGGAAGTCCGTCGTATGATGAGTGAAGCGCATATCAGAGCGCGTCAAATCATCGAAGAACACCGTGAACAACTGAATTTGATCGCTGGGAAATTGTTGGAACTGGAAACATTGGATGAGAAAACCATCCGTAGTCTGTTTGAAACAGGTCAAATGCCTTCGGACTCAAATTCTGAAGAATATCCAAGTGAAAAAGCGCAGTCTTTTGAAGAGGCCAAACGGGCTCTTGAAAAGAAAGAGGCTGAAAAAATTCGTCAGGAAGAGCAAATGCTTGCTAATGACGAAACCGAAACGTCACCCGAAGTCGGATCACCCGCTGTTGGTGAAAAAGCAGAGGATGAAGCAACAGACACCGAACAATAAAATATAGTTTTACAAAAAGTCTGGGATGGCCATCCCAGACTTTTTGTCATCACTCGTTCAGCTGCTCAAAAGTAAGTGAGCAAAGTGTGGTTGCTTTCGTACCGACCTATAGTAGAATAAGAGAGAAACAATTTAAGAATACAATGGAGGATTATACATGACTGACTATTTAATTAAGGAATTGGCCTACGAAGGACAATTCCGTGCCTATGCGATCGACGCCACACAAGCGGTTGCTGAGGCTCAAAGAAGGCATGATACATGGAGTGCCTCTTCTGCCGCTTTAGGCCGTACAATGGTAGGAACCTTGTTGCTGGCTGCAGCCGGGTTGAAAAATGAAGAAAAAATGACCGTCATCGTGAATGGGGATGGCCTTGGAGGCCGCATCCTTGCTGACGCGAACGGGAAAGGCGATATCAAAGCCTATATTTCAAACCCAAACGTCAACCTTGCATTGAACGATCATGGCAAGCTGGATGTACGCGCAGTCGTTGGGACTGAAGGCACTTTGACCGTCATCAAAGATTTAGGTATGAAAGAACCATTCACAGGACAAGTTTCCTTGGTCAGCGGTGAATTGGGCGAGGATTTCACTTACTACATGGCAAATTCTGAGCAGATCCCTTCAGCGGTTGGGTTGAGCGTATTGGTAGATACGGATGATTCGATCAAAGCGGCTGGCGGATTCATGATTCAGGTTATGCCCGACGCCAGTGATGTAGCCATCACGAAAGTGGAACAGAATATCGCAGCCATTCCGTTAGTCTCCAGGTTGATGGAAAATGGGGAAACCCCTGAAGAGATTTTGGCGCGCATATTGGGCGAAGAAAACGTTGAAGTATTAGAGAAGATGCCGGTACGTTTTCACTGCGATTGTTCAAGAGAACGTTTCGGTGGCGGGTTAAGTTCGATCGGTAAAAGCGAGTTGCAGGAAATGATCGATGAGGATCACGGGGCTGAGGTTGTCTGCCATTTCTGCGGCGAAAAATACCACTATTCGGAAGCAGACCTGCAGGAACTCGTGACGGCCATTGATGAAAAACGCGCTGCCAATATCTGATGACACCGGCGTTTCGCTTGTAATGCGGTTTCACGTAACCTACAATGAATGTAATCTATCCGTTTTTACGGATCAGTAAAATCTATCTGAGCTGGAGGAATCGACATGGTAAAAATAGTCTCATCAATTGCGAGTCTGATCGGGGAAACGCCGATGATCAAACTGAATAAAGTGGTGCCTGAGGGCGGGGCTGATGTCTACGTCAAGCTGGAGTCGTTCAATGCGGGCGGAAGTGTGAAAGATCGCATTGCTCTGAATATGATTGAAGTGGCTGAAGAAGAAGGTCTTCTGAAGCCCGGATACACAATCGTTGAACCGACCAGCGGGAATACAGGTGTAGGATTGGCTATGCTGGCTGCGGCAAAGGGCTACAAATCCATTTTTGTGATGCCTGATACGATGAGCATGGAAAGACGCCTGTTGTTGGCAGCTTATGGCGCAGAGTTGGTTTTGACCCCGGGTGCTGAGGGGATGAATGGCTCGATTGCAAAGGCGAGGGAAATCGCTGCGCAACCGAATCACTTTATGCCGATGCAATTCGATAACCGCGCCAATCCTGCTGTCCACGAAGCCATCACCGGTCCCGAAATCATCGAGGCATTTGAAGGCAAGACACCGGATGCCTTTATCGCCGGAGTCGGAACGGGCGGAACCGTGACCGGAGTCGGCAAGGCTCTGCGCAAAGTCAATCCGAATGTAGAGATATATGCGTTGGAGCCGACCGATTCGGCTGTATTGAGCGGGAAGCCGAAAGGCCCCCACAAAATTCAGGGTATCGGTGCGGGCTTTATCCCGTCCGTATTGGATACTACCCTATATAATGGCATCGTCCAAGTATCCAATGATCAAGCCTTCGAAATGGCTCGCCGTGTTGCAAGGGAAGAAGGCATTCTGGTAGGCATTTCAGGCGGAGCTGCCATCGCTGGTGCCATCGAAGTGGCCATCCGTTTAGGCAAAGGGAAGTCCGTCGTGACTGTGGCGCCGGATAACGGAGAACGCTACCTGTCGACGCCTCTGTTCAGCGTAGAATAATAAATGGAAAAGAAGGGCAGGCCGATCGTACGGCTTGTCCTCTTTTTATTATTGGAGAGTCAACAAACATAATCGGATAAGATATTTTTCTTTTCTTACGGATTGTAAGATGATAGAATGGTCCAAGAGTTTTTTAAGCATCCAAAAAACGGATGGGATCAACATAAATAAACAACAAAGGAAGTAAAAAATGTATAAAATCGGCAATATTGAAATCAATAATCCAGTCGCAGTGGCACCAATGGCCGGAATCAGCAACGCTGCCTTCCGTGTCACCGTCAAAGAGATGGGTGCAGGTTTGGTCGTCTGCGAGATGATCAGCGATAAGGGTATCCAATTCCGCAATGAGAAGACCTTGCGGATGCTGCACATCGAACCGAATGAATACCCATTGAGCGTCCAGATCATGGGCGGCAACAAGGATACGCTAGTGGAAGCCGCAAAATATGTGGCGGAAAACACGGAAGCGGCCATCATCGACATCAACATGGGCTGCCCTGTCAGCAAAGTCATCAAGGCGGAGGCGGGGGCCAAATGGTTGTTGGATCCGGGCAAAGTCTATGAGATGGTTTCTGCAGTTGTGGATGCTGTGGAAAAGCCGGTTACCGTGAAAATGCGGACGGGTTGGGATTCCGATCATCTGTTTGCAGTGGAGAATGCTTTGGCTGCAGAACGCGCTGGTGCATCTGCCGTTGCGATGCATGGACGCACGCGCGTACAGATGTATGAAGGTAAAGCCGACTGGAATATCTTCAAGGATGTCAAACAAGCCTTGACGCGGATTCCATTGTTGGGTAACGGCGATGTGAAGACGCCCGAAGATGCGAAGCGGATGATGGACGAAACGGGCGTGGACGGTGTCATGATCGGCAGGGCTGCTTTAAGCAACCCTTGGATGATCAAACAGACAGTCCACTATCTTGAAACCGGAGAAATGCTGCCGCAATCGACCCCGCGTGAGAAGCTGGAAATCGCCAAGCTCCACTTGGGCAGATTGACCGATCTTAAGGGCGAAACAGTCGCTGTCAAAGAGTTCCGCAGCATCGCGGCTTACTACCTGAAAGGCATTCCGCGCGCTTCAAAAACAAAAGCAGCAGTCACGTCTGCTTCCAAACAACAAGAAGTTGTCGACTTGTTGGATCGCTTCATTTTTGAAATTGAGGAACGCGAAGCTTCGAAAGAAGCGCGTACATTCGAGAAAATCGAAATAAATGGCTAAGACGGCTTGATTTTTCACTCTTTTATTGGCAATATTAAGAAGATTATGAATCAAGAAGATTTAAGAACGGAGTGACCTCATTGAGTCAAGAAAAACATTCAGAAGAAATGAATGACCAATTGCTGATTCGCCGCGAAAAAATGCAGACTTTACGCGAAGAAGGAATTGAACCCTTTCAAAATGGTTTTGTAAGAACACATTTATCCGCAACTATCCATCAAGATTTCGATGCTTTTACAAAAGAGGAAATCGAAGCAAAAGATGAAACCATCGTTTCCGTAGCCGGCAGAATCATGACAAAACGCGGTAAAGGGAAAGTAGGGTTTGCGCATTTGCAGGACAGCAAAGGCCAAATCCAAATTTACGTGCGCAAAGACACTGTAGGGGAAGAAAATTATGCAATCTTCAAGCAAGCCGATCTCGGCGATATCATTGGCGTAACGGGGCCGATCATGAAAACGGATGCCGGTGAAGTAACCATCAAACCGACGCAGCTTGTGCATTTGACAAAAGCGTTGCGTCCTTTGCCTGACAAATATCACGGTTTGACAAACGTTGAACAGAAATACCGTCAACGTTATCTTGACTTGATCAGCAACAAAGAGAGCTTCAATAAGTTCGTGCAACGCAGCCAGATCATCAGCGAAATCAGAACCTACCTGAACGGACTCGGCTATTTGGAAGTCGAAACACCGACTTTGCACAATATGGCTGGTGGCGCAACCGCAAGACCGTTCATAACGCACCACAACGCGCTGGATATGGAACTTTACATGCGCATTGCGTTGGAGTTGCACCTGAAACGCCTTGTGATCGGCGGCATGGAAAAGGTTTATGAAATCGGTCGTGTGTTCCGTAACGAAGGGATCGATACGACTCACAATCCTGAGTTTACGATGCTCGAGATGTACACAGCTTATACCGATTTCCACGATGTAATGGAAGTGGTTGAAGGCATCTTTGAGACGGTTACGACAAAAGTCAAAGGATCCTCAACAGTTGTCTATGACGGTACCGAAATCAACTTGGCCGGACCATACCCGCGCATCCACATGGTTGATGCAGTCAAAGCAGTTACGGGTGTTGATTTCTGGGCTCCGATGACGGACGCAGAAGCGCAAGCTTTGGCGGAAAAACACAATGTGCCGTTCACGAAGAACATGACAGTAGGGCACATCATCAATGAATTCTTCGAGGCGTTTGTGGAAGATACGTTGGTTCAACCGACTTTCATTTATGGTCATCCGCTGGCGATTTCTCCATTGGCGCGCAAAAATGAAGAAGATCCGCGCTTCACGGACCGTTTTGAAATCTTCATCATGGGCAAGGAGTACGGGAATGCCTTTACTGAGCTTACGGATCCGATCGATCAAAGAGAGCGTTTCGAAGCACAAGCGATGGAAAAAGAACAAGGCAATGACGAAGCGCATGGCGTTGACGAAGACTTCATCGAGGCTTTGGAATACGGTATGCCTCCGACAGGCGGTTTGGGCATCGGTATCGACAGATTCGTGATGATGTTGACGGACAGTCAATCAATCAGAGACGTCCTGCTGTTCCCGACAATGAGAAATTTGGATATTCAATAGTACATAAGTGAGGGGCTGCCGCAAAATCGCGTCAGCCCTTCTTTCGTTTGTGGGCAGCAACGCGCGTGAATCAATGGAAAAACGAGAATTATTTCAAATAAAACAAGACAAACTGTTGACGGACAGAAATATACATGTTATGATTCAAAAGGTGATTTTATACACAGATCCCTGAACATATCTTTCAGTCGTGCTGACTGGTGTATGAGAGTCACAGAAAGAATAGTAGGTCGAAATATTCGATTTATTTATTTTTTTGACAAAAAAGGAACCACCTGGATGTGTGGACCTAGCTATCCCATCGAGGAAGGAGGAAAATCAATGCCTACAATCAATCAATTAGTGCGTAAACCACGCCAATCCGCTATTGAAAAATCAAAATCTCCTGCTTTAGGAAAAGGTTACAATAGCTTCAAAAAATCTCAAACAAATACAAACTCACCTCAAAAACGTGGTGTTTGTACTCGTGTGGGTACAATGACTCCGAAAAAACCTAACTCAGCGTTACGTAAGTACGCTCGTGTACGTCTGTCCAACTTATTGGAAGTTACAGCTTACATTCCTGGTATCGGACATAACCTACAAGAACACAGCGTGGTGCTTATCCGCGGCGGCCGTGTAAAAGACTTGCCAGGGGTACGTTACCATATCGTTCGTGGAGCTCTTGATACAGCCGGCGTAAACAACCGTCTGCAAAGCCGTTCTAAATACGGTGCTAAGAGACCTAAGAAAAAATAATTAAACAATAAACGAAAAAAGAAAAGTTAAGGAAGGAGGAATTTGAATGCCTCGTAAAGGTCCAGTCACAAAACGTGAAGTAATGCCAGATCCGATTTACAATTCTAAATTGGTGACTCGTTTGATCAACCGTATCATGGTTGACGGAAAACGTGGTAAAGCTGCTACCATTTTATATAACGCATTTGAAATGATTAAAGAATCTACAGGAAACGACCCGTTGGAAGTTTTCGAACAAGCTATGAAAAACATCATGCCTGTTTTAGAAGTAAAAGCACGTCGTGTAGGGGGTTCTAACTACCAAGTTCCTATCGAAGTACGTCCAGATCGTCGTATGGCTTTAGGCTTGCGTTGGTTGGTAAACTACTCTCGTCTACGCGGTGAAGATACTATGGAAGAGCGTCTTGCTAAAGAAATCATGGACGCTGCTAACAACTCTGGTGCTTCAGTTAAGAAACGTGAAGATACACATAAAATGGCAGAAGCTAACAAAGCTTTCGCTCACTACCGTTGGTAAAATTTTCTTGCAAGAATTTTTTCTTGCAAGAAATTTGCTTTATGGTTGCGTAAGTCCCCATTTTTCCAATAAAATGGACTTGCAATTACTTTTAAAAGAAAGAGGTGTTTGAAGAAGATGGCACAAAGAGAATTTTCTCTACATAATACGAGAAATATCGGTATCATGGCTCATATTGACGCTGGTAAAACAACGGCAACTGAACGTATTTTGTACTATACCGGTAAAATCCATAAGATCGGTGAGACCCACGAGGGTGCTTCACAAATGGACTGGATGGAACAAGAACAAGAACGTGGTATCACCATCACTTCAGCTGCTACTACTGCACAATGGAAAGGGTATCGCGTAAACATCATCGATACTCCTGGACACGTTGACTTCACTATCGAAGTTGAACGTTCCCTGCGTGTATTGGATGGCGCTGTCGCTTTACTTGATGCACAATCAGGTGTAGAACCTCAAACTGAAACAGTTTGGCGTCAAGCTACAACTTATGGTGTTCCTCGTATCATATTCGCTAACAAAATGGATAAAATGGGTGCAGATTTCTTATACTCTTTAGGCACTCTCCACGACCGTCTGAATGCTAATGCGCATCCGATTCAATTGCCGATTGGTTCAGAAGATACATTCAAAGGGATCATCGATTTAGTCGAAATGAAGGCTGAAATCTATGACAACGATGAAGGTACTGAATACCATGAAGAAGATATCCCTGCGGAATATCTTGAAACAGCTGAAGAATGGCATACAAAATTAGTTGAAGCTGTCGCTGAAACTGATGAAGCTTTGATGGAAAAATATCTTGATGGTGAAGAAATTACGAAAGAAGAATTGAAACAAGGTATCCGTACTGCTACATGTAATGTAGAGTTCTTCCCGATGCTTTGCGGTTCTGCTTTCAAAAATAAAGGCGTTCAATTATTGCTTGATGCAGTCATTGACTACCTTCCGTCACCATTGGATGTTGCTGCCATCACAGGTACTGACGTAGACACTGAAGAACCAATTGCTGTCCCTGCAAGCGACGAAGCGCCATTTGCAGCTTTAGCATTTAAAGTTATGACTGACCCGTTTGTGGGCCGTCTGACGTTCTTCCGCGTATATGCTGGTACTTTACAAAGTGGTTCTTACGTTCAGAATGCTACTAAAGGCAAACGCGAACGTGTAGGCCGTATCCTGCAGATGCATGCTAACCACCGTAACGAAATCCCAGAAGTATTTGCTGGAGATATCGCTGCTGCAGTTGGTTTGAAAGATACGACTACAGGAGATACTTTGTGTGATGAAAAGAAACAAGTAATCCTTGAATCCATGATTTTCCCGGAACCAGTTATCGAAGTTGCTATTGAGCCTAAATCAAAAGCTGACCAAGATAAAATGGGTATCGCGCTACAGAAGCTTTCTGAAGAAGATCCTACTTTCCGTGCTTCCACTAACCCAGAGACTGGTCAAACGATCATCGCTGGTATGGGTGAGTTGCACTTGGACATCATCGTTGACCGTATGAAACGTGAGTTCAAAGTTGAAGCTACAGTAGGTGCTCCTCAAGTATCTTACCGTGAAACATTCCGTCAATCCGTTCAAGCTGAAGGTAAATTCGTTCGTCAATCAGGTGGTAAAGGTCAATTCGGTCACGTATGGGTTGAGTTTACTCCTAATGAAGAAGGAAAAGGCTTTGAGTTCGAAAATGCTATCGTCGGTGGGGTTGTTCCTCGTGAATACATCCCTGCAGTTGAAGCTGGTTTGAGAGACGCTATGGAAAATGGTGTTTTGGCGGGCTTCCCATTGGTTGACGTTAAGACTAAATTGTATGATGGTTCATACCATGATGTCGATTCATCTGAAACAGCATTTAAAGTTGCTGCTTCACTTGCTTTGCGTAACGCAGCCAAAAAAGCTGATCCAGCAATCTTGGAACCAATGATGGCTGTAGAAATTACAGTTCCTGATGATTATTTGGGAGATGTAATGGGACACGTAAGTTCTCGTCGTGGACGTATCGAAGGTACTGAAGCACGCGGAAACGCACAAATCGTTAAGAGCAGCATTCCATTATCAGAAATGTTTGGATATGCTACGACTTTACGTTCTTCTACACAAGGCCGTGGAACATTCTCAATGACATTCGATCATTACGAAGCTGTTCCTAAAGCTGTTCAAGAGGAAATCATCAAGAAGAGCGGAAAAAATAGCGAAGAGTAATCTCGCTGTTGCTTAGCTTGTATATTGCTTTTTCAAGCACAAATCGGTATACTTTATACGATAGACGATTAGAGTCTAGACAAATTATAAGCACTCAATATGAGGAGGAAATGATTTAAAATGGCAAAAGAAAAATTCGACCGTTCAAAACCCCATGTTAACGTTGGTACAATCGGACACGTTGACCATGGTAAAACAACTTTAACAGCAGCTATCACTACAGTTTTAGCTAAAAAAGGTTTCGCTGAGGCATCTAACTATGCTGCAATCGATAACGCTCCAGAAGAAAGAGAACGTGGTATCACGATCAACACTTCTCACGTGGAATACCAAACTGAAACTCGCCACTACGCTCACGTAGACTGCCCAGGCCACGCGGATTATGTTAAAAACATGATCACTGGTGCTGCACAAATGGACGGCGCTATCTTAGTAGTATCTGCTGCTGATGGTCCAATGCCACAAACTCGCGAGCACATCCTGTTGTCTCGTCAAGTTGGTGTTCCTTACATCGTAGTATTCTTGAACAAAGTCGACATGGTTGACGACGAAGAATTATTGGAATTAGTTGAAATGGAAGTTCGTGACCTGTTAACAGAATACGATTTCCCTGGCGACGATGTTCCTGTAATCGCTGGTTCAGCTTTGAGAGCTCTTGAAGGCGACGAGTCTTACGAAGAAAAAATCTTGGAATTGATGGCTGCAGTTGATGAGTACATCCCAACTCCAACTCGTGACACTGACAAACCATTCATGATGCCTATCGAAGACGTATTCTCAATCACTGGACGTGGTACTGTTGCTACAGGCCGTGTTGAACGTGGACAAGTTCGCGTTGGTGACGAAGTTGAAATCGTCGGTATTGCTGAAGAAACTAAGAAAACAGTTGTTACCGGTGTTGAAATGTTCCGTAAATTATTGGATTACGCTGAAGCTGGCGATAACGTAGGAGCTTTGTTGCGTGGTGTTACACGTGATCAAATCCAACGTGGTCAAGTATTGGCTAAACCAGGTTCAATCACTCCACATACAACTTTCTCTGCTGAAGTATACGTACTTTCAAAAGAAGAAGGCGGACGTCACACTCCATTCTTCACAA
Organism: Trichococcus sp.; assembly: GCF_055118575.1. Classification (NCBI taxonomy): domain Bacteria; kingdom Bacillati; phylum Bacillota; class Bacilli; order Lactobacillales; family Carnobacteriaceae; genus Trichococcus; species Trichococcus sp. Next base: position 37,782 of record NZ_JBSQPW010000013.1, read on the forward strand.
ACTACCGTCCACAATTCTACTTCCGTACAACTGACGTTACAGGCGTATGTAACTTACCAGAAGGCGTTGAAATGGTAATGCCTGGCGATAACGTTACTATGGAAGTTGAACTGATCCACCCAATCGCTATCGAAGAAGGAACTAAGTTCTCTATTCGTGAAGGCGGCCGTACTGTAGGCGCTGGCGTTGTAGCTTCAATCTCTAAATAATTTTATTTCCGAATAAAATTTAACACGAAAAAAAGACTGCCCTCGAGGCAGTCTTTTTTCTTCGTTCAGATGTCGAATTCCATTAGTGCGTAAATGAACAATTTCATCTCTGACATAACTTTTTTGTAATTGATTTTTGGAATCTTTTGTTATGCCTGTTTATCCTTACGAATAGTTTTTGTGAAAATGGTCCCATAAAAAACTATTGTACAATGGATTTTATTGAAAAAAATAACGAATACCATAACCAAATTATCATTAAAGAATGCTGTATTATGAATTTTACTCTTTAGCCTTTTCGGATGATAATAAGTACATAACGAATGTGAATTAAAACACAAAGGAGTGAAGTTATGCATACTGTTAATTATGAAGTGAAGGACCATGTAGGTGTGGTCATGTATTCGAACCCGCCGCTCAATATCTTGACGATGGCTGGTCTGGCCGAATTACAAGAAGTATTCAGACGAGCGGATAGAGATCCGGAGGCACATGTCATCCTGTACTCGATGCCGATGCAGAAAAAAGTGTTTTGCGCAGGGATGGATCTGGATGAAATGCTGGCCTACGAAAACATCCGAAAATACTGCGAAGTATCAAAAGAAATATTCGCTACGCTCCAAGCGGTCAAAAAACCAACCATCTATGTCTATGATGGGATTGTCCGTGGTGGCTCGTTTGAAATGTCGCTTTTTGCTGATTTCCGGTTCTGCGGGGAAACAACAAATATCGCACTGCCTGAAATAACTATTGGGATCATCCCTGGTGGTGGCGGAACACAAACTTTGACCCGCTTGATCGGAGAGGCCAAAGCGAAAGAAATTATCATGACTGGTCGAGCATTGAAATCGGACGAATTGAAGGCATTGAATATCGTGAATGCAGTATATCCCTCTGAGACTTTGTTGGAAGATGCTCTAGTTTTTGCCAAAAAAATGGCAATGACTTCTCCGCTTGCTCTGCAGGCTGCAAAACGCGCGATTCAAGAAGGACGGAATGCCACTATAGAAGCGGCGCTACGGATCGAAACAAGTCATTTTGTTGAAAATTTCCATACCCATGATGCACATGAAGGTATTGCTGCTTTCCGAGAGAAAAGACAACCTTGTTATCAAAATAAGTAAATCTCAAAAAATAAATCTGAACAGAAAGAGGAATGAAAAATGTCACTAAAAAACTTATTAGGAATCGAATATCCAATTTTCCAAGGAGCCATGGCTCGTATCGCTACCGCCGCATTAGCCGGTCCTGTATCAGAAGCGGGTGGCTTGGGAATCATCGGATCAGGCGGATTGACTGCTGCAGCGGTTGGTTTTGGTACTGTCGTCACTGCCGCTGCAGGATTTGAAATTATTTCCCAATATATATTGTCTATACCTGGAAATCCGCTCATCAGCTTGTCGATAGCGACAGCATTGATGTCGATCATAACTGGATCATCATCAGGAACATCGGCTATCATCGTTCCTGCTTTTGCCCAGAACTATATTGATATGGGGATACATCCTGAAGTTATCCACCGTGTAGTTGCGATTGCATCAGCTGCTTTTACTGCGATGCCTCATAGTGGCATCGTGTTGACATTCTTTGCGGTTTGCAAACTCAATCATAAAAATGCGATGAAATATATGTTCGTGATTATGACTGGTTCGAATGTCGCTGCATTAGTTGCAGTGCTGTTCAGCGCTATCGTGCTTAACTTGAAATAAGTGCCGCCGCACTCTCGTTAATTCAGTCATGGGTTAAGCGGGAAGGTTCATCTTAAGTCAGATGCTGGCCGACCGTAAAAATGGAGTATTCATCAACCGAATTCAGGATATAAGACAAAAAGAAGATTATCAGGGCTGACCCGATGATCTTCTTTTTGTGTTGCTCATTCGTTTGGATATTCCAACGCTTCCTTGCCTACATCCCCGGTGCTGACTCGGATGACGTTCTCTACATTATAGATGAAGATTTTTCCGTCACCGATGTTGCCGGTGTACAATGCTTTTCTGGCAGCGTCGACAACCTCTTGGACTGGTACTGTGCTGACAACGACTTCGACACGGATCTTCGGCAGCAGGTCGGCTTCGGTTTCGACACCCCGGTAATAAGTGGAGTGGCCTTTTTGCATGCCATAGCCGAATACGTCGAAAACAGTCATTCCAGTGATACCGATGCTGTTCAGCGCTTTTTTCAGACTCTCGAATTTGCTTTCGTTCGTGATGATTTCTAGTTTGGTGATTTTATTATCTGCATCGTAGACCCCTGTTGTGGCGCCGGATGCCTGGTACTCAACAACCACTGATTTGTTCAGGTCTTCAAGGGATGGATTTGCGAAAGCCAGTTCGGGACCATTGCCTGCGAAAGCGCGCTCCTGGAATTTTTGAAAGGCCGTTCTCAATTCGCCAGGCACGACAGATCTATCTTTATTTGAATGAGTCGGTTCGCTCAAGGCTATAGCGATGCTGCCGTACGCAGTTTCGCCGTGGATGGCATAATCCAATCCGATTTCTTCTTCTTCAGCAGAGACGCGCAGTTGCATAAATTGGCTGATCAATTTCAACAAGAGGTAGGATACGATGCCGGCGTAAGCAACTACGGCAGCGATGCTGATGACTTCTGCGATAAGCAGTTTGAAATTTCCGTCCACTAAGCCACCTTCGATAGCAGGGTTGATTGCGCTTGTAGCGAATATTCCTGTTGCGATTCCGCCCCAGATTCCGCCGATGCCGTGGCAACCGAATGCGTCCAGCGCATCATCATAATCGAATTTTTTCTTTAGAACAGTGACACCATAGAAACAAACAATCCCACCGATGAGTCCGATCAAAAGGGAAGCAAACGGGCTGACGAAACCTGCGGCTGGAGTGATGGAAACGAGGCCTGCCACGATTCCGCTGACAAATCCCAGTGCAGTCGGCTTCTTGTGGAGCGTCCATTCGCACACCATCCAGCTCAATCCTGCGGCAGCTGCGGAAGTGTTCGTTGTGATGAAGGCGTTCAAGGCGATATCGTTGATGGCCAGGGCGCTTCCCGAATTGAAACCGTACCAACCAAAGAGCAGAAGACCGGCACCGATCATCGTCATTGGAATATTGTGAGGTTTGATTGAATCATGGTTGTTTCGTTTGCCGATATAGATGGCTGCCACCAACGCCGAAACACCTGAACTGATATGGATGACACTACCGCCTGCAAAATCAAGTGCATCCAATTCACGGATCCAGCCGCCATTTCCCCAAATCCAGTGTGCAATCGGATCATAGACGAATGTCGTCCATAACAGGATGAAGGAAAGGAATGCAGGGAACTTCATGCGCTCCGCGATACTTCCGGATATCAAAGCCGGTGTGATAATGGCGAATGCCAATTGGAACATCAGGAATAGCTGATGGGGAATCGTGGGTGCATAGTCGATCGGCGCAAAGTTTACATTGTTGAGCAGCGCGAAAGAGCCGTCACCGATCAGCGGCCCGTGTCCGCCGAATACAAATGAATAACCGAACAGAATCCATTGGATGGAAACGACGGCTATGGCTGTATAACTGTGCATCGTTGTGCTAAGGATATTTTTCTTCCGGACCATCCCTCCGTAGAATAGGGATAAAGCGGGCGTCATCATCATGACTAAGATCGTTGCGAGGAAGACGAAAGTTGTGTCGGCATAATTAATGTTCTCCATGTAGATTCTCCTTCTGCTGCTTAATATTTTTTTGAGTACTTTGTGATGTTCCTTACTTTACACCCTGAAAAATATAAAAGCATCCTAATGATGACGAGTCGCGTCATGAAATGTTACATGAACGAGGCGCTGTTGCGGCTGGATGTGCTGCGAGATGCGCTTGCAGTAAAAAAAGACCAATGCGCGCGCAATAAGTCCTGCGTGGACGTCATAAAACCGGTTTGAGCGTGTGAAATGCGCGAAGATAGCTGACATGAAACGGTTCCCCAATTAAAAAGACTGAAAAAAGAGCAATATATCAGCAAATTTCATGCGTCCTGCCGATGGATAAACCCAGCGAACTGATCCGGACATCCTGTTTCTTCTATTATATAGGCAATTCGAGATTGGCAGAGAGGGCAACCGAAAAGAAAAAGACAATCATGAGTAAGGAACGTTACTAATGGACTTGCATTCTTCTTGCCGTTCAGTATAATAGTTAAGGGACTAAATGCTTCTTAGTGCGCCGGCGATACTGGTCTTTTAGGCAAGAATGGAAATTGCAGATTATTTTCAGAAAAGACTTGCTTTAACTGAGGGGATTATGTATAATATATTGGTACGGCATTCATGTTTATGAATAATGTATTGGTGACCGTTCAAACGGAAACCGCAGCTAAGAGACGAGAGGTTGCGACACACCCGGTCGCTTTGTCACGGCGGGTGTGCCGGGGAATTTTCGTGGAGCTAGTCTTATGAATTACATCTGACGAAGGAGGGAACAACATGGCAAAACAAAAAATACGTATTCGTTTAAAAGCATATGAACACCGTGCTCTTGATCAATCAGCGGATAAAATCGTGGAAACAGCAAAAAGAACGGGAGCTACCGTTTCTGGTCCGATTCCATTGCCGACTGAAAGACAACTATACACAGTGATCCGTGCTACTCACAAGTACAAAGATTCTCGTGAGCAGTTCGAAATGCTTACACACAAACGTCTAATCGACATCATCAACCCAACAACAAAAACTGTTGACGCTTTGATGAAGCTTGACTTACCAAGCGGCGTAGACATCGAAATCAAATTATAATCAAACCTATCATATAAAAAACAAACGGAGGTGTTACCATGACCAAAGGAATCTTAGGCAAAAAAGTAGGAATGACTCAATTCTTTACTGCAAACGGTGAGTTAGTACCAGTTACAGTTATCGAAGCTACTCCAAACGTTGTTTTACAAGTTAAAACCAACGAAACAGACGGCTACGAAGCGGTACAACTAGGCTACCAAGAAATGCGTGAAGTATTGTCAAACAAACCTGCTAAGGGTCATGCAGCAAAAGCAAAAACTGCTCCTAAGCGCTTCATTCGTGAATTTAACAATGTTGAGCTGGGAGAATACGAAGTAGGAAAAGAAATCAAAGTTGATATCTTTGAAGCAGGCGACATTGTTGATGTCACTGGTACCACTAAAGGACATGGTTTCCAAGGCGTAATCAAACGTCACGGACAAAGCCGCGGACCAATGGCCCACGGATCTCGTTACCACCGTCGTCCTGGTTCAATGGGTGCTGCTTCATTCCCATCCCGCGTATTCAAAGGCAAAAAATTAGCAGGACGTATGGGTAACGATCGCGTTACTATCCAAAACCTTGAAATCGTTATGGTTGACGTTGAGAAAAACGTTATCCTGATCAAAGGTAACGTACCTGGTTCTAAAAAATCATTAATCGAAATCAAAGCAGCTCGCAAAGCTGTTAAAAAATAATAAAAAAAGAGAGGAGGAACGAGAATAATGCCAAACGTAGCCTTATTTAAACAAGATGGAACACAAAACGGTGAAGTGACTTTGAATGAAGAAATCTTTGGGATTGAGCCTAACGAGAACGTTGTTTACGATGCAATCATCATGCAACGCGCTTCATTAAGACAAGGAACTCACGCAGTGAAAAACCGCAGCGCTGTCAGCGGTGGTGGTCGTAAACCATGGAAACAAAAAGGAACAGGCCGTGCACGCCAAGGTTCAATCCGTTCACCACAATGGGTTGGCGGTGGAGTTGTCTTTGGACCAACACCTCGTTCTTACAGCTATAAATTAAACAAGAAAGTTCGTCGCTTAGCTATCAAATCAGTTCTTTCAACGAAAGTTGCTGAAGGAGACTTGATCGTAGTTGAAACATTGAACTTCGATGCACCAAAAACAAAAGAATTTGCAAATGTGTTGAAAAACCTTAACGTTGATACGAAAGTATTGGTTGTTGTTGAAAACGACAACGATTTTGCAGCATTATCTGCACGTAACATTCCTGGCGTAACAGTCGTTAACGAAACAGGAATCAACGTATTGGATGTTGTTTCAAACAACAAATTAGTCTTGACACAAGCTGCTCTTTCTAAGGTAGAGGAGGCTCTTAAATAATGGAAGCAACAGACGTTATCAAACGCCCAATCATCACGGAAGCTTCTATGCTTGCGATGGATGAAAAGAAATATACCTTTGAAGTAGATGTACGTGCTAACAAAACGTTAGTTAAACAATCTGTCGAAGCATTGTTCGGCGTAGATGTTAAAAACGTGAACATCATGAATGTCCGCGGCAAACTTAAACGTATGGGCAAATACAAAGGCTATACAAAAAAACGCCGTAAAGCAATCATCACTTTGACTGAAAATTCTAAAACAATCGAATTATTCGAAAATTAATTTTCTGAAATAATCAAATAGGAGGGGAAAAAACGTGGCGATTAAGAAATACAAACCTACCACAAACGGCCGTCGTAATATGACTGGTTCTGATTTCGCAGAGATCACAAAAACAACACCTGAGAAATCTTTGATCGAACCAATCAAAAGAAAAGCCGGTCGTAACAACCAAGGTAAAATTACCGTTCGTCATCAAGCTGGTGGACACAAACGTGCTTACCGTGTGATCGACTTCAAACGTAATAAAGATGGAGTTATTGGTATCGTCAAAGCTGTCGAGTACGATCCAAACCGCACTGCAAACATCGCGTTGATCCAATATGTTGATGGAATCAAAACTTACATTATTGCCCCTAAAGGCATCGAGGTAGGCCAACAAATCGAATCTGGAGTAGGATCTGATATCAAAATCGGAAACGCAATGCCATTGGCAAACATCCCAGTCGGTACTGTTATCCATAACATCGAAACAAAACCAGGTAAAGGCGGTCAATTGATCCGTTCAGCTGGTACAAGTGCTCAAGTACTTGGACAAGAAGGTAAATATACATTAGTTCGTTTGAACTCAAGCGAAGTACGTTTAATCCTTTCAACTTGCCGTGCGACAATCGGTTCAGTAGGTAACGAACAACACGAATTGATCAACATCGGTAAAGCCGGACGTAACCGTTGGTTGGGTAAACGCCCTACTGTCCGCGGTTCTGTAATGAACCCTAACGATCACCCACACGGTGGTGGTGAAGGTAAATCTCCAATCGGACGCAAAGCGCCAGTTACTCCTTGGGGTAAACCTGCTCTGGGTTACAAAACTCGCAGCAAGAAAGCTAAATCTAGCAAGCTGATCGTTCGTGGACGCAAAAAATAATTATCACAACAATAATTGACTGAAGCAACACATAATCGAAAGGAGGCTTCACCATGGGTCGTAGTTTGAAAAAAGGACCTTTTGTCGATGAACATTTAATTAAGAAAGTTGAAGCTGCTCTAGCTAGCGAAAAGAAACAAGTAATCAAAACTTGGTCTCGCCGCTCTACAATTTTCCCACAATTCATCGGACAAACGATTGCAGTTTATGATGGAAGAAAACACGTTCCAGTTTACATTCAAGAAGACATGGTAGGACACAAATTAGGAGAATTCGCTCCAACAAGAACATACCGTGGCCATGCCGCAGACGACAAGAAAACAGGTCGCCGTTAATTACGAGGGGAGGAAATAACATGCCAGAACAAATCACAGCTGCAAAAGCATCTGCACAAACTGTTCGCATTGCCGCTCGTAAGGTTCGTTTAGTAGTGGATCTTATCAGAGGCAAGAGCATCGGAGAAGCAATCTCCATTCTGAAATTCACACCGCGTGGCGCTTCGCCCGTTGTAGAAAAAGTGTTGATGTCAGCAATTGCTAATGCAGAACATAATTATGATTTAGATATCGAAAACTTGGTAGTAAGCGAGGCTTATGTTAACGAAGGACCAACGATGAAACGTTTCCGTCCACGTGCAAAAGGATCAGCTTCACCAATCTTAAAACGTACTAGCCACATCACAATCGTGGTATCAGAAAAGAAGGAGGGATAATCTGTGGGTCAAAAAATTCATCCATTAGGATTGCGTGTCGGCATCATCCGTGACTGGGATGCTAAATGGTACGCTGAAAAAGATTTCGCAGCTTTCTTACATGAAGATTTACGTATCCGTAAATATATCGAAAAGAACTTAAGCGAAGCTTCTGTTTCTAAAATCGAAATCGAACGTGCCGCTAACCGCGTGAACGTTTCAATCCATACTGCCAAACCTGGTATGGTAATCGGTAAAGGCGGTTCTGAAGTAGAAAAAACTCGTAAAGAGTTAAATGAACTGACTGGTAAAAAAGTACACATCAACATCGTGGAAATCAAAAGACCAGACTTGGATGCTAAATTGGTTGCTGAAGGTATCGCTAAACAGTTGGAAAACCGTGTAGCTTTCCGTCGTGCGCAAAAACAAGCTATCCAACGTACAATGAGATCTGGCGCTAAAGGGATCAAAACGCAAGTTTCTGGTCGTTTGAATGGTGCAGATATCGCTCGTGCTGAAACTCACTCTGAAGGAACTGTTCCATTGCATACATTGCGTGCGGACATCGACTACGCTTGGGAAGAAGCAGACACAACTTATGGTAAATTAGGCGTTAAAGTTTGGATTTACCGTGGTGAAGTTTTACCAGCAAAAAAAACAACTGAGAAAGGAGGGAAATAACCAATGTTAGTACCTAAACGTGTAAAACACCGTCGTGAGTTCCGTGGAAAAATGCGCGGAGAAGCTAAAGGCGGAAAAGAAGTAGTTTTCGGTGAATTTGGTTTGCAAGCAGTGGATTCACACTGGATCACAAACCGTCAGATCGAAGCAGCTCGTATCGCTATGACTCGTTACATGAAACGTGGCGGGAAAGTTTGGATCAAAATATTCCCTCACAAATCATATACATCCAAAGCTATCGGAGTCCGTATGGGTTCTGGTAAAGGGGCACCTGAAGGTTGGGTATCTCCAGTTAAACGCGGCAAGATCATGTTCGAAGTAGCAGGCGTCCCTGAAGAAGTGGCACGTGAAGCTCTACGTCTAGCATCCCACAAATTGCCAGTTAAAACAAAAATTGTAAAACGTAAAGAAATTGGTGGTGAATCGAATGAAGGCTAATGAACTTAAAGAGTTATCCACTGCTGAAATGATTGAAAAAGAAAAACAATTCAAAGATGAATTATTCAATCTACGATTCCAACTTGCAACCGGCCAGTTAGAAAATACTGCCCGCTTGAAAGAAGTACGCAAATCAATTGCACGTATTAAAACTGTATTGCGACAACAAGAATTGCAAAAATAGTAGATCAGCAAAGGAGGTCACAACGAAATGACTGAACAACGTAACCAACGTAAAGTCTACCAAGGTGTTGTTGTTTCCGATAAGATGGACAAAACAATCGTTGTAGAAGTATCTACAACAAAGACACATCCTACTTACGGCAAACGCGTTAAGTACTCTAAAAAGTACAAAGCACATGATGAAAACAACCAAGCTAAAATGGGAGATGTAGTTAGAATTATGGAGACTCGTCCTCTATCTGCTACTAAAAACTTCCGCTTACTGGAAGTTGTTGAAGAATCAGTAATCATCTAATCAGACAAATAAATATTTTTATATCCGGAAGGAGGATACTGACGTGATACAAACAGAATCCCGCTTAAGAGTTGCCGATAATTCAGGCGCTAAAGAAGTGTTAACTATCAAAGTTTTAGGTGGTTCAAACCGCAAATTTGCAGGAATTGGTGATACAATCGTCTGCACAGTAAAACAAGCTACACCCGGTGGTGTTGTCAAAAAAGGTGATGTAGTTAAAGCTGTTATCGTTCGTACGAAACACGGCGCACACCGCAAAGATGGTTCTTACATCAAATTCGACGAAAATGCTTGTGTAATCATTCGTGACGACAAGAGCCCTCGTGGAACACGTATCTTTGGACCAGTTGCACGTGAATTGCGTGACAACAACTACATGAAGATCGTTTCCCTTGCTCCAGAAGTATTGTAAGCAACTGTCATAAATGAAGGAGGTGCAACAAAGCATGCACGTAAAAACTGGTGATAAAGTTAAAGTCATTACTGGAAAAGATAAAGGTAAAGAAGGAGTCATCCTTAAAACTTTCCCTAAAAAAGATCGTGTTATTGTCGAAGGCATTAATATTGTCAAGAAACATCGCAAAGCTTCCCAAACAAACCCAACAGGTGGAATTCTTGAAGAAGCAGCACCTATCCATGTTTCTAACATTATGTTAATTGATGCTAAAACTGGCGAACCTACACGCGTAGGATCTAAAGTCGTAGATGGCAAAAAAGTCCGCGTTTCCAAAAAAACCGGCGAAATCATTGATTAATTATTAGAGGAAGGAGGATATTCTAAATGAACCGTTTAAAAGAAAAATATACAAAAGAAATCGTTCCATCATTGATGGAAAAATTTGAATACAGCTCAATCATGCAAGCACCTAAAATTGACAAAATTGTCATCAACATGGGTGTGGGTGATGCTGTTTCAAACACAAAAAACTTGGATAAAGCAGTTGAAGAACTAACTTTGATCTCTGGTCAAAAACCAGTCATCACATTAGCTAAAAAATCAATCGCTGCATTCCGTTTGCGTGAAGGTATGCCTATCGGCACTAAAGTTACTTTACGTGGCGAAAGAATGTACGACTTCTTGGATAAACTAGTTACAGTTTCATTACCACGTGTACGTGACTTCCGTGGGATCAGCAAAAAATCTTTTGATGGTCGTGGAAACTATACTTTAGGTATCAAAGAACAATTGATTTTCCCAGAAGTTGACTATGATAGAGTCGACAAAGTACGTGGTATGGATATCGTTATCGTAACTACTGCTAACACTGACGAAGAATCAAGAGAATTATTGACTCAACTTGGAATGCCATTCCAAAAATAAGCTAAGGAGGCGAATAATAATTGGCTAAAAAATCCATGATTGCTAAAAACAAACGTCCTGCAAAACATTCTACTCAAGCTTACTCTCGTTGTGAACGTTGCGGACGTCCACATTCAGTTTATCGCAAATTCAAACTTTGCCGTATTTGCTTCCGTGAACTTGCCTATAAAGGACAAATTCCCGGCGTGAAAAAGGCTAGCTGGTAATTTAACCATACTCGCAAAAGGAGGTATAATGTAAATGGTCATGACAGATCCAATCGCAGATTTCTTAACTCGTATTCGTAATGCCAACATGGTACGTCACGAATCTTTAGAAGTGCCTGCATCAAAGACAAAATTAGAGATCGCTAACATTCTTAAGGCTGAAGGTTTCATCAAAAACTTTGATTACACTTCAGACGACAAACAAGGTGTTATCCGTGTATTCTTAAAATACGGTCCAAACAACGAACGCGTTATCACTGGTCTGAAACGTATTTCTAAACCAGGTTTGCGTGTTTACGCTAAAACCGGCGAAATCCCTAAAGTATTGAATGGTTTAGGAATCGCAATCGTGTCTACTTCTGAAGGTGTTATCACCGATAAAGAAGCAAGAGCTAAAAACGTCGGCGGCGAAGTATTAGCTTACGTTTGGTAATTTTAAAAAAATCAGAGAAAATAAAGGAGGTGCAGCCCTGTGAGTCGTATTGGTAATAAAGCAATCGAAATCCCAGCTGGCGTAACCGTTACTCAACAAGGTAACACTGTTACGGTTAAAGGCCCTAAAGGCGAATTAACTAGCACATTTAATGAAATGATCGGTATCAATATCGAAGGAAACACTGTTACTTTCACTCGTCCTAACGAAGAGAAATTCACTAAATCCATTCACGGTACTACACGCGCATTGTTGAACAACATGGTTGTAGGTGTATCTGAAGGATTCGCGAAAGAATTGGACTTAGTAGGGGTTGGGTACCGTGCTCAATTACAAGGCAAAAAACTTGTATTGAACGTAGGATATTCTCATCCAGTGGAATTCACACCTGAAGATGGCATTGAAGTGGAAGTACCAACTAACACTAAAATCATCGTTAAAGGTTACGATAAAGCTAAAGTTGGCGCTTTGGCAGCCAACATCCGTGGCGTACGCCCACCAGAGCCTTACAAAGGTAAAGGTATCAAATACGTTAACGAAATCATCCGTCGTAAAGAAGGTAAGACAGGTAAATAATAGTCCGCTATTATTACTTGCTTCCTGAACGGCCGAACAAAATAAAAATAAAGAGGTGACAATTGTGATTACTAAACCAGATAAAAACAAAGTGCGCCAAGCTAGACACGCACGAGTAAGAAGAAAAATCTCTGGTACTGCAGAGTGCCCACGCTTGAACGTTTTTCGTTCCAACAAAAACATCTACGCTCAATTAATTGATGACGTAGCGGGTGTGACGCTAGCAAGTGCCTCTACAAAAGAATCAGAAATCGCAAACGGTACTAAAACTGAAGCTGCTGCTGCAGTTGGAAAACTGATTGCTGAACGTGCTACTGCAAAAGGAATTAAAGAAGTAGTCTTTGACCGTGGTGGCTATCTGTACCATGGTCGTGTGCAAGCTTTAGCTGAAGCTGCCCGCGAAAATGGACTAGATTTCTAGGAAAAGGAGGATAACCACACATGGTTTATGTTGACCCAGCTCATATTGAATTAGAAGATCGCGTTGTTGCAATCAATCGTGTAACAAAAGTTGTTAAAGGTGGACGTCGTCTGCGTTTTGCTGCTTTAGTTGTTGTAGGAGACAGAAACGGACATGTAGGATTCGGTACTGGTAAAGCTGCCGAGGTTCCAGAAGCTATTCGTAAAGCTATCGAAAGTGCTAAAAAGAGCCTTATTGAAGTTCCAATGTCCGAATCAACAATCCCTCACCAAGTTATCGGAACTTTCTGTGGCGGTAACGTAATGTTGAAACCTGCTAAATCCGGTTCCGGAGTTTCTGCAGGCGGACCAGTCCGTGCCGTTGTTGAATTAGCTGGTATCGCTGATATCACAAGCAAGTCCCTTGGTTCGAACACACCTATCAATATGGTACGTGCTACAATCGATGGCTTGAAACAATTGAAAAACGCTGAAGATGTTGCGAAACTACGCGGCAAATCAGTTGAAGAATTACTAGGATAAGGAGGACTACATCATGGCAGAAGTAAAAATCACTTTAACACGCAGCTTGATCGGACGTCCTCAAAACCAAAAAGATACTTGCAAGGCTTTGGGATTGTCCAAAATCGGCAAAACTGTTGTTAAACCAGCTAACCCAGCTATCTTGGGCATGATCAACACAGTAAGCCACTTAGTAACATCAGAAGAAGTTAAATAATAAATATCAGATTGAAGGAGGTGCCAAGTTACTATGAAACTTCATGAATTAAAACCTGCTGAAGGCTCACGCAAAGAACGTAACCGTGTCGGTCGCGGATCTTCATCCGGTAATGGTAAAACATCCGGTCGTGGACACAAAGGCCAAAAAGCCCGTTCAGGCGGCGGTGTGAGACTTGGATTCGAGGGTGGACAAACTCCATTGTTCCGTCGTCTTCCAAAACGTGGATTCACGAACATCAACCGTAAGGAATATGCTGTCATCAACTTAGAAATCTTAAACCGTTTCGAAGATGGTACAGAAGTTACTCCAGCTTTATTAGTTGAAACTGGTATTGTCAAAGATGAAAAATCAGGCATCAAAGTTTTAGGCAACGGAAGCGTTGAGAAAAAACTGACAGTTAAAGCTAATAAATTCTCCGAAGCAGCACAAAAAGCTATCGAAGCTGCAGGTGGGACTGTTGAGGTGATCTAATGTTTGCTCTTCTGAAAAATGCATTTCAGGCGAAGGACATTAGAAATAGAATCTTTTTTACTCTAGGTATGTTGATTGTGTTCCGTCTTGGAACACATATTACTGTACCAGGTGTTGATGCGGGTGCCATCGCAAACTTGGCATCGACGGGCTTGTTCAGTCTGTTGGACACATTCGGAGGTGGAGCACTGAGTCAGTATTCCATTTTCGCTATGGGTGTCTCGCCATACATCACTTCTTCTATTGTTGTTCAATTGTTACAAATGGACATTGTTCCGAAATTTGTGGAATGGTCCAAACAGGGTGAAGTAGGTAGAAGAAAATTAAATCAAGTTACAAGGTATTTAACAGTCATTTTAGCATTTGTACAATCTGTCGGTCTTTCGATCGGTTTCAACCAACTCTCAGCATTTGGGCTGGTAAATGATCCGGGTCTGACGACCTACATGATCATCGCGTTAGTGATGACTGCAGGTTCGATGCTGGTTGTTTTTATCGGAGAATCCATCTCAATGCACGGTATCGGAAACGGAACCTCATTGATCATTTTCTCAGGTATCATCGCTAGAATCCCATCAGATCTTTACACTTACTACAATGATCGTTTTGTTGATGCAGGATCCGATTTGATGAACAACATTTTGTTCTCGGTTGCGCTATTGATAGCAATATTATTGGTGGTCATACTCGTTGTGTACGTTCAACAAGCTGAACGTAAAATCCCCATTCAATATTCCAAACGTGCATCCGGATCTAATCAATCTGCGCATTTGCCTTTAAAAATCAATTCCGCTGGAGTCATTCCAGTAATCTTTGCCAGTTCTTTCATGATGACACCGCAGACGATCCTTGGGTTTTTCGCGGCAAGTCAAAGTGAGGCCAGCTGGTATCAAATTTTGTCTACCATCTTTAATTACCGTGAACCCATCGGTGCAACAATCTATACGGTATTGATCGTTGTCTTCACTTACTTCTATGCCTTCATTCAGATAAATCCTGAAAAAATGGCAGAGAACTTGCAAAAGCAAGGCGGCTATATTCCAAGTGTACGCCCGGGTAAAGGGACAGAAGATTACATTTCCGGCATGATTATGCGATTAAGTACGGTCGGCGCGCTATTTCTTGGACTGATTGCGCTATTGCCAATCATTGCCTCAGGTTTGTGGGATTTGCCGGACTCGCTCGCCCTTGGCGGTACAAGTCTTCTGATTGTAGTTGGTACTGCATTAGAAACGGCAAGACAAATTGAAGGTCGAATGGTTAAACGTAATTACCAAGGATTTATTCAATAGTAAGTTTGTGAGGGGGAAAGTGATTTCCTCGTCACATATGCTTACATCTTTAGGAGGCAGTAAAATGATGAACCTAATTATTATGGGTCTTCCCGGTGCTGGAAAAGGAACACAGGCTGAAAAGATCATCGCGAAATACAATATTCCGCATATCTCTACAGGGGACATGTTCCGAGCTGCCATGAAAAATGAAACAGCCTTGGGCCTGGAAGCAAAATCATATATGGATAAAGGCGAACTTGTTCCAGATGAAGTTACAAACGGAATCGTTAAAGAGAGATTAGCAGAATCTGATACTGAAAAAGGCTTTTTGTTGGATGGTTTTCCAAGAACCCTCGTACAAGCAAAAGCACTTGAAGCTATCATGGATGAACTCGACAAAAAAATCGATGCTGTTATTAACATTGATGTGAACCCTGAAGTTTTGATGCAACGTCTTACAGGTAGAATCATTTGCCGCTCTTGCGGAGCGACTTACCACAAAACAAACAATCCTCCTAAAGTGGAAGGAACGTGCGATCGTTGTGGCGGACACGATTTCTATCAACGCGAAGATGACAAGCCTGAAACCGTAGAAAATCGCATTCAGATTAATCTTGAACAGTCTCAACCAATCATTGCATTTTACAGCGAAAAAGGATTGTTACATAATGTGGATGGCGGAATCGGCATCGACAACTTGTTTACCGAAATCCAAAAGATTATAGAATAGTTGCAGATGTCATTTTAAGTTAATCGAATTTTTCTTTTCAATCGATACTTGCTATGATATAATCTAGCAGTTAGAGTAAAAATTGCCAAGACATGAGATTAATCAGCTCAACAGAATGTTAGGAGGTTAGCAGGCGTGGCGAAAGACGATGTCATTGAGATTGAAGGAGTAGTCGTTGAAACTTTGCCCAATGCAATGTTTAAAGTCGAACTTGAAAATGGTCACATAGTATTAGCTCACGTATCTGGTAAAATAAGAATGCATTACATCCGCATTTTGCCAGGCGATAAAGTTACGGTAGAATTATCTCCGTACGATCTTACTCGTGGACGCATTACTTACCGCTTTAAATAATTGCACTCCATCACTAAAGTAGGAGGGAATTTAAATGAAAGTTAGAGCATCAGTAAAACCCATTTGCGAAAAATGCAAAGTCATTCGCCGCAATGGTCGTGTTATGGTGATTTGCGAAAATCCCAAACACAAACAACGCCAAGGATAATAACAAGGAGGTGCCTATAAATGGCTCGTATCGCAGGAGTAGATATTCCGCGTGACAAACGTGTAGTTATTTCATTAACTTATATTTTTGGTATCGGATTGAACACAGCTCAAAAGCTTTTGGCTGCAGCTGAAGTTTCAGAAGATACACGTGTTCGTGATTTAACGAATGATGAATTAGACCGTATCCGTATTGAAGTGGATAAATTAAAGGTTGAAGGTGACCTTCGTCGTGAAGTAAACCTAAATATTAAACGATTGATCGAAATTGGATCTTACAGAGGAATGCGTCACCGTCGTGGTTTGCCTGTTCGCGGACAAAACACTAAGAACAATGCACGTACTCGTAAAGGCCCAGCTAAAGCAATCGCTGGTAAGAAAAAATAATAATTAAGTGAAGGAGGTCAAAACTTCATGGCTAAAAAAGTAGCTCGCAAACGCCGCGTGAAAAAGAATGTTGAAGCTGGTGTAGCACATATCCGCTCAACTTTTAATAATACTATTGTTATGATTACAGATGTTCATGGAAATGCTATTTCATGGTCATCAGCAGGTTCATTGGGATTCAGAGGTTCACGTAAATCTACTCCTTATGCTGCACAAATGGCTGCAGAAGCAGCAGCTAAAGTTTCTATGGAACATGGCATGAAAACAGTTGAAGTAGCTGTTAAAGGTCCTGGTTCTGGACGTGAAGCTGCCATTCGTTCATTACAAGCAGCAGGTTTGGAAGTTACCGCAATCCGCGACGTAACGCCTATTCCTCATAATGGATGCCGTCCACCAAAACGTCGTCGTGTTTAATTGAGAATTGTACTGATATGTAACGAAACGCAATGGACTCACTAACATGAACTTCACGTTTTGAAAGGGGTAAATTGATAAATGATCGAAATTGAAAAACCAAGAATTGAAACGATTGAGATCAGCGAAGATGCCAAATTCGGTAAATTCGTTGTAGAACCACTAGAACGCGGTTATGGAACAACACTTGGGAACTCATTACGTCGAATTCTATTATCTTCACTTCCTGGTACAGCTGTAACAACTATCCAAATCGATGGTGTTCTACACGAATTTTCAACGATTGATGGTGTTGTCGAGGATGTTACACAAATCATTCTGAACATCAAAAAATTAGCTTTGAAATTGTATACGGACGAAGACAAAACAATCGAGATTGACGTAAAAGGTCCAGCAGTCGTGACTGCAGCGGATATTACCCATGACAGCGATGTGGAAATCTTAAACCCTGATTTATATATATGTACAGTTTCAGAGGGAGCACATTTTCATGTTCGCTTGGATGTAAAAAATGGCCGTGGATATGTTCGTTCCGAATATAACAAAACGGAAGATATGCCGATCGGTGTTTTACCAGTCGACTCCATTTATACTCCGATCAGCAAGGTGAATTATCAGGTTGAAAACACTCGTATCGGACAAAAAAATATTTACGACAAGTTAACGTTGGATGTCTGGACAGATGGCTCCATCAGCCCAGAAGAAGCAGTCAGCTTGGCTGCCAAAATTTTAACTGAACATCTGAATATTTTTGTTAATCTGACCGATGAAGCCCGCAAGGCCGAGATAATGGTTGAAAAAGAAGAAACACATAAAGAGAAAATGCTGGAAATGACTATCGAAGAATTGGATTTATCAGTACGTTCTTATAACTGTTTGAAACGCGCAGGCATCAACACAGTCCAAGAATTGACAGACAAGTCTGAAGCAGAGATGATCAAAGTACGTAATCTAGGACGCAAATCACTTGAAGAAGTGAAAAACAAGCTGAATGATCTTAATCTAGGCTTGCGTCAAGACGACTAGTACTGTAGCAAAGGAGGAAAACCTAGGATGGCTTACCGTAAATTAGGACGCACAAGCGCCCAAAGAAAAGCAATGCTTCGTGATTTAACTACTGACTTAATCATCAACGAACGCATCGTTACAACTGAAGCTCGCGCTAAAGAAATCCGTTCAACTACTGAAAAAATGATTACTTTGGGTAAACGTGGAGATTTAGCTGCTCGTCGTTTGGCTGCAGCATACGTTCGTAACGAAGTAGCAGCTGTACGTGAAGAAGATGACAAAATCGTCGTTCAATCAGCTCTACAAAAATTGTTTACTGACATTGCACCTCGCTATGCAGAACGTCAAGGCGGATACACACGTATCTTGAAGACAGAACCTCGTCGTGGCGATGCTGCACAAATGGTTATCATTGAATTAGTATAATTCAATCGCACAAAGATGAAACGTTCACTTTTAGATGAAATAGAGTGTCATGATGATGGGTTTGCCACTGGCATCCCTAGTCTAGCTCAAGGTTCTTCCGAAGATCGCATGATCTTCGGGAGGGCATTTTTTCATCAAAAAAAGTGCTTTTTTTATCAAAAGAAACTAGAAAATGCCAATAAATTTTCTAGTTTCTTTTGATATATAAATAAAAGCGTTTTATTTTTGTGTTGTGTCAAGACAGTGGATGAAAAATACGGGAGAGTAGTTTATACTTACTAAAGTAGACGTTTCCTTTCCGTATTTTCATCTTTTTTTTATCCTCAGCACTTTTGCGGTAATGGCGATGGCATACGGACTTAAAGATACAACTAAGAGAAAGTAGGACTGCAATTATGAATGAAATTATCGAGTTGCGCAATGTGACTTTTTCCTATTCAGAAGAAGATGCACGGCCGGCTTTGAACAACGTTTCGTTGACGATCAATCAGGGTGAATGGATTGCCATCATCGGACCCAATGGTTCAGGCAAGTCAACCCTGGCCAAAACGATCAACGGCTTGATTGAGGCGAACTCAGGAGAAGTGATCATTGAAGAGACAACACTGAATGCGGAAACGGTTTGGGATGTCCGCAAGAAAATCGGGATGGTTTTCCAGAATCCGGATAATCAGTTTGTCGGTTCGACCGTGCAGGACGACGTTGCTTTTGGTTTGGAGAATGTCGGCATTCCCCGTGAGGAAATGGTCAAGCGGGTAGCCGATGCGGTTGCGGCTGTCAATATGGCCAACTTCATGGATAAGGAACCGGCACGTCTTTCGGGCGGCCAGAAGCAACGCGTGGCGATCGCCGGAATCGTGGCGCTGTCTCCAGACATCATCATCCTTGATGAGGCGACGACCATGTTGGATCCGGAAGGCCGTCATGAAGTCATCGAGACCATCCAGGAAATCAAGGAAAAAGAAAATTTGACGGTGATTTCGATCACACATGACATCGACGAGGCCGCGAAAGCGAACCGCATCTTTGTGATGGAAGCCGGGCAATTGAAACGAATCGGCACACCGGAAGAGATATTCAGTTTGGGCAAGGAAATCATCGATATCGGTTTGGATATTCCGTTCCCCGAGAAGCTGAAATACCAATTGAAGAGGCAGGGGCTGGAAGTGCCTGAAGAATATTTGACCGAAGAAGGGATGGTGAACTGGCTATGGACATTACTTTCGAAAAAGTAGGCTATTCCTATTCTGCCGGAACGCCTTTCGAAAGCCGGGCGCTTTACGATGTCAATCTTAATATCCCGGACGGAAGCTACACAGCATTGATCGGGCACACCGGCAGCGGCAAATCAACGGTTACGCAACATCTGAATGCTTTATTGAAGCCAACAGAAGGCAGTGTGACGATCGGAGAACGCATCATAACGAACAAATCGAATAACAAAAATTTGAAGGACCTGCGGAAAAAAGTGGGAATCGTATTCCAGTTTCCTGAGTCGCAGCTGTTCGAAGAGACGATCGCGAAAGATATCGCCTTCGGTCCGATGAACTTCGGCGTCAGCGAAACGGATGCAATGGCGATTGTGAGGCGTGTGTTGCCTTTGGTCGGCCTGGATGAATCCTTCATGGATCGATCTCCATTCGACCTCTCAGGGGGCCAAATGAGACGCGTCGCGATTGCCGGTGTTCTGGCAATGGAACCGGAAGTGCTTGTGCTGGATGAACCAACGGCTGGACTGGATCCTGCCGGTAGACGGGAAATCATGAATATGTTCTATCAGCTCCATAAAGACAAAGGACTGACCATCGTCTTGGTTACGCATCAGATGAATGACGTCGCAACCTATGCGGATCACGTGGTCATCCTTGAGAAAGGGACTGTTGTCCGAATGGGCCCGCCTGCGGAAATTTTCCGGGATGCCGCTTGGCTTCAGGAAAAACAATTGGGCTTGCCATCCGCACTGGCTTTCCTGGACACCTTCAGTAAAAAAACGGGCATCGATTTCGGAAACGAGAGACCGCTTCGAACGGAGCAATTGGCGGCTGTGCTGATTGCCAAAATTAACGAGAATAAAGGCGCTAAAAATGCCGCTATGGAAGAGGGTGGCATCCATGTTGGATAAATTACTGTTTGGGCGCTACATCCAAGGCGACTCGCTGGTCCATCGACTGGATCCGCGCGCCAAGCTGATCGGTGCTTTCTACTTCATCATCGTCATCTTCCTGGCCAACAACTGGCAGACTTATCTGATCATGACGTTATTCACTTTCTTGTGCGTCATCCTGTCCGACATCAAACTGTCGGTCTTTCTGAACGGTGTGAAGCCACTGATTTGGCTGATCCTGTTCACGGTGTTGCTGCAGATCCTCTTCACACGGGGCGGGGAAACCTATTTGGTTCTAGGGCCGATCAGCATCACTTCGTTCGGGGTGATCAACGGCGCTTTCATCTTCATGCGTTTCGTCCTGATCATCTTCATTTCGACGTTGTTGACGCTCACAACGATGCCGTTGTCGTTGACTGATGCGATCGAAAAATTGTTGGGGCCATTGAAACGTTTCAAGGTTCCCGTCCATGAAATCGCGCTGATGCTATCCATCGCCTTGCGTTTCGTACCTACATTGATGGATGAGGCTTCGAAGATCATGAATGCGCAGCGGGCTCGCGGTGTCGAGTTCGGCGAAGGCAATATCGTGAAGCAGATGAAAGCAGTCACACCGATTTTGGTCCCGCTGTTCGTCAGCTCCTTCAATCGCGCGGACGAATTGGCGAATGCCATGGAGGCGCGTGGCTATCAGGGTGGGGAAGGACGTACGAAATACCGCATCCTCGATTGGCAGAGACGCGATACGCTCAGTATGCTGGCGTTTGTCGTACTGACCGGCTTACTGTTGTTCTTCCGATCTTGAGCGCACACAGGTACAAGCTGCAGCTATAGAACGAGACTGGGGGCCGGGTAGCATTTCCGGTCCCTTTTAAAATGGGGAAACCGCAAGGTACATCAAAAAAATAAGAAAGGGGCATCTGCCAACTATGACTGCACAACGATACAAATGCATCGTGCAATATGACGGAACTGGTTATGTGGGCTATCAAGTCCAGCCTAACGGCAACAGTGTCCAGACCGAAATCGAAAAGGCACTGAAAAAAATGTCGAACGGACAGATCATTCCGATCCATGCATCCGGCCGGACCGATTCGGGCGTCCATGCGCTCGGCCAGGTCATCCATTTTGATTACCCGGCTGCAATCAAGCCGGATCATCTGCTGCGGGCATTGAACAGTCTGTTGCCTGATGATATTTTGATCAAATCCGTGGAAATGGCTCCAGAGGATTTCCATTCGCGTTATCATGCGCTGGGGAAAAAATACATTTACCGGGTCGATCTCGATCGCTTTCCGAACCCCTTCAAACGGCTCTACACGACCCACCATCCTTACCGTTTCAACATGGAAAATTTGGAGAAGGCCATCAAAAAATTGGAAGGTGAGCACGACTTCACCAGCTTCTGCTCGACCAAAACCGACAAAACTGATCTGGTCCGTACCGTCTACGAAGCGAGCGTCAGGAAGGATGAGGCGAACAATGAACTGGTCTTCACCTTCAGGGGAAATGGCTTTCTCTATAATATGATCCGCATTTTCGTTGGAACGCTTCTGCAGATCGCTGACGGTCTGAAAAAAGTCGAGGAAATCGACCGCCTATTGGAAGTGAAAGACCGACGCAAAGCCGGACCGACAGCCCCGTCACAGGGATTGTATCTCGTGGAAGTCTACTATGATGAGGAAAAACTACTTAATGGATAGGAGTAAGAGGGATGTTTGAAAAGGAAAGAGCGGAGATTGATGCCATCGACCAAGAGTTGGTCAGACTGTTCGAACGCCGGATGGATGCCGTGACGGAGATCGCGCGTATCAAGAAAGAGCATAAGCTGCCGATACTGGACCAATCCAGGGAGGACAGGGTACTGGCTAAAGTACGCGGGATGACCGAGAACAGAGCCTATGCTGACAGCATGGAAGACCTCTTCCGTGCCCTGATGACGATCACAAAAGCGTTCGAAACCAAACAAAACGAAGAATAAGCAAGTATGCTGAAAAAGCTACTGGGGAAAAGACGAAATCTTTTCTCCAGCAGCTTTTTTGCGTACTAGGGCAATGGAAGTCGGTGCCAGCTCCGGCGAAGCCAGCGCTCATCGGAGGACAGCTTCTGCAATCTCCGCCAGCTCCTATGAAGCAGCCCCCATCGGAGCTGCCGCTCCCGCAAACTGTCCGAACTCCGGCGAGGCCGTCGCTCACCGGAGGAAATCACTGGACAGCGCCAAAAATAAAAAACCCCCGTCAAGCCTATAACGCCCGTCAGAGGTTTTCAACATACATTTTATTTTGCAATCTACATTATCAGGCTTTAGCTGTGACCGCAGCCTTCGCAAAGGCTTGGCGAAGATCGGCGATCAGATCATCCGCGTCCTCGATACCTGTCGAGATGCGCAAAAGATCATCCGTTAAGCCATAGGATTCCCGCACTTCAACCGGAATATCGGCATGGGTCTGCGTGGTCGGGTAGGTAATCAGGCTTTCGACGCCGCCCAAGCTTTCGGCGAAAGTGAAAATGTTCAGAGCATCCAAGACGGTAGGGATGTGCGCTTTATCATGGAGCGTGAAGCTCAGCATGCCGCCTTTACCCGGATAATAGACCGATTTGATCAACGCTTCCGATTCCAGATAGGCAACGACTGCCTGTGCATTCGCTTGATGCTGCTTCATGCGCAACGGCAAAGTCTTCATTCCGCGGACCAAGAGCCAACAGTCGAAGGCATCCAAAGTACCGCCGGCCGTATTCAGCTGGAAAGCCAACTGTTCACCGAGTGCTTGATCGTTCGTTACGACAGCCCCCGCCAACAGGTCATTATGGCCGCCGAGGTACTTGGTGGCGCTGTGGACGACGATATCAGCGCCCAAATCCAAAGGACGCTGCAACAGAGGTGTGTAGAAGGTATTATCCACAATCACCAGCAGACCGTGTTTTTTGGCGATCTCAGCCACCGCGGAGATATCTGTTTCCTTCATGAGGGGATTCGTCGGCGTTTCGATGTAGACAGCGGCTGTATTGTCCTGAATGGCGGATGCGATATCACTCGGGTCATCGACATAAGTGAAGGAATAGAATCCTTTTCTTTCCATATCCTGGAAATACCGGAAGCTGCCGCCGTAAAGGTCTCTGGATGCAACGAAATGGCTGTTGGCCGGGAAAACGCTGAAGGCGAGCTGGATGGCGCTCATGCCTGAGCTTGTAGCAAACCCTTGGACGCCATTTTCAAGCACCGCCAAACCCTCCTGAAGGATATCCCTTGTCGGATTGGCGGTGCGGGTATAGTCATAGCCGGTCGATTGGCCTAAGCCGGGATGTCCATAAGCTGTGGACAAATAAATCGGTGCACTGACGGCGCCGGTTTTCGGATCTTTTCTGTTGCCCAATTGTGCAAGATAACTTTGAATGCTGATACTTTCCATCGTCGATTCCCCTTTATAAGAAATGACATACACAAGAGTATTATCATTTGTTTGTCATTTTAAATTAATGTTAGTGCAATGGTAGCACGAGCATTCCAAGTGGTCAATATTTTTATGTATTTTTAGTCAGTGAAGCTGCGACAAATAATCGATCACGCTTGAACGGTAATTTCTCTTGAATGGTGTTAAAAATCAGAAACTCGCGTATAATGGAAATATAATAATGAATGAAGGAGAGTGGAAGAATGGTTACGTTCATCAAGGAACTCAAACGCATCCCACGCGGTGATGTGCCGGATTTTGTGGCTGCCGCGATGCCCCAATTTTATGAAGCGATCAGTTGTCCGAACGATGTGGTCCTTTCTGTGCAAGCAAGCATGGCGCACTACTCGACCCCGAAAAAGAATGTCGCAGCCGAGGAATATGAAGCTTTTGAATTGACCCTCACGAAGAAAGGCGAATTCGTTTCGGTCGAGGATATCGTCAAAGATTCTACGGTCATCGAAGCATTCAAACCCTACAAGTCATCCGGCAAAGGGGCGTATCCATTTGTGCCAGCAGAGGTCATCGAGCAATTATATTTACATTTGAAAAAATAAACTGAGAAGCCTTCACGATCGCAGTCTATGCGTTCTGTGGAGGCTTTTTTAATGCGATAGCTGAAATAATTCTTTTGAAGCGATTGACAATCACTTCGGAATGTCGTATTATATAAGACGGTATTGTTTGCCCCACGATGAGCCCCGGAAACTCAATTGGATCAAACAGACAGAGAAGAATATGGAGGAAACAAACGTGCGTACAACATACATGGCTAAAGCAAGCGAAATGGACCGTAAATGGTTCGTAATCGACGCAACTGACATCCCATTGGGACGTTTATCAACACAAGTTGCAACTATTTTACGCGGTAAAAACAAACCAACTTTCACACCACACGTAGATACTGGTGATTATGTGATTGTTATCAATGCAGACAAAGTTACATTAACAGGTAAAAAAGCATCTGACAAAATCTATTCCCGCCACTCAGGTTATCCAGGTGGACTAAAACAGATTTCAGCTGGTGAATTACGTGCTAAAAATTCAAGAAAATTAGTTGAATTGTCTGTTAAAGGCATGCTTCCTAAAAACTCTTTAGGAGCTAAACAATTCACTAAGTTACACGTATACGGTGAAGCAGTTCACCCACACGAAGCTCAACAACCAGAAGTTTTAGACATCACTAACCTAATTTAAGGAGGGAAATTCATTGGCACAAGCACAATATATCGCAACTGGTCGTCGTAAGAATTCGACTGCACGCGTACGTTTATTACCAGGAACAGGCAAAATCGTTTTCAACAAAAAAGACATGGAAGACTACATCCCATTCGCTTACCTATATGAAGTAATCAAACAACCTTTAAACCTTACAGGTACTCTAGGAAGCTACGATATCTTCGTTAACGTAAACGGCGGCGGATTCACTGGACAAGCTGGAGCAGCTCGTCACGGTATCTCTCGTGCATTATTAGAAGTAGATCCTGACTTCCGCGCACCATTAAAAGCAGCTGGTCTGTTAACACGTGACCCACGTATGGTTGAACGTAAGAAACCAGGTTTGAAAAAAGCGCGTAAAGCTTCACAATTCTCTAAACGTTAACATTTATTGTATCAACGTTTTGAAAAATCAATCAACAACCTTAAAGCATCGGCATCTTGCTGGTGCTTTTTTTTATGGTACTTATCCAAAAGAATGAAAACCTAGAATATTTCATTGAAAAAGGCGGTGTAAACAGTGAGCCCTAAAGAAAAAATGCTGGAAATAATCAAAAATAAACAAGGCGGCGGAAAATCCAAGCAAACCGACACGCCGAAAAATGATATCAGGAACATGCGTAAAGGTCCAAAGATTTTCAATAAGTAGGCTGATCTCCAGTGCTATGAAGGTCCAATTCGAAAGAATGGGGTCTTTTTTTCTTTGCCTAAATTAAAGTGGATGATTTTTACAGGAACTTTTCAGGCAACTTGCTTTACAGAAATTAGTTACTGTCGTATGATTGACTAATCAACAGTTGATTAGTCAATCATTCAGGCGGTTGTCTGAAAATCCGCATAATCGAGGTGAAATTCTATGAACTTGAGAGATGTAAGCAGGCTGCTTTATCAGATCAAACTCACCAATCAGGAAACCAATACGCTGTTCGAAAAAGAAACAGGCTTCAGTTTGACGCGCTATGAGATGCTGATGTTCCTGAAAGAAAAAGGGACCTGCTCCCAAAACCAGATCCAGATAGAACTGAAAATCGACAGCGCAGCGATCACGCGCCATCTGAAAATTTTGGAACAAAAAGGCTATGTCCTAAGGGAACGTAATGCGGAGAACAACCGGGAAATCTTTGTCCGCTTGACGGACAAGGCGATCCAGGAGCTGGATGCCTGCGGGAAAGAACATGATCAGGATAAAATGAGCCTGTCCGTGTCCTTAAGTGACGAAGAAGCCGAACAATTATCCCATTTGCTGAACAAGCTGCACCTGAATAGAGAACTAGAAAGAGGCTAAAAACATGACAAATACATTTATCAACAACGATTTTTCGGAAATCGTCTTCGGAAGAAAATCCATCCGTGCATACGATGAAACCTACAAAATCAGCCAGGAAGAAATGCTGGAAATGATACAGGAAGCCACGACGACGCCTTCATCCGTGAACATGCAGCCTTGGCGTTTCGTGGTTGTCGAGAGCGAAGAAGCCAAAGCCAAACTGAAACCGCTGATCCGTTTCAACACCAGACAGAATGATACCTCGTCAGCGATGGTGCTGATATTCGGAGATATGCAGTGCTACGAGCATGGGGAAGAAATCTATGACGCAGCTGTTGCGCAAGGGAAAATGTCCGCAGAAGTCCGGGATCAACAGCTGGCCGCCATCATTCCTTACTACAAAAACTTTTCGAAAGAAAAAATGAATGATGTTGTGAAAATCGATTCCAGTCTGGCGGCGATGCAATTGATGTTGGTGGCGCGTGCTCATGGCTATGACACGAACCCTATCGGCGGTTTTGAAGCGGATCAGTTGGCCGAGGCGTTCGATCTCGACAAGGAACGGTATGTGCCGGTCATGATCCTGTCCATCGGCAAGGCCATGGAAGAAGGTTACGAATCCGTGCGGTTTGCGCCGGAGAAAATCACCGAATTCAAATAGCATGTTCACGCTGGAACGCATCCGGCTTCACGAAAAAAGGCTGCCGAAAATTATTCCGGCAGCTTTTTCAAATCCGAAACCCACAGCTGGGTTTTGCGGCTCATCACCGTAAAAAGGAACAGCGCGAGCGTGACCAACACAAAAATCACCAGTACGTCATTTCTGCTGCCGATGGCGATCCCGTCCGGAACATTTGTCTGAGCGGAAGTGAAAAGTAGCGCCACGACCGTCGTAGATACAGCCCCTGTAAACTGCTGGAAAATTATCGGGAAATGTCTCGAAAAGGACGGCATCGATTGCATCGATGTTTCCACAGGCGGTCTGCTTGACAGGAAGCCGAATATCCCAGTCCGACCCGGCTATCAGGTGCCTTACACCAGCGCGATGAAAGAAGCCGTTTCGATACCGGTGACCGCGGTCGGCCTGCTGGATAACCTAGGCTTGTGCGAACACATCCTGCAAACAAAACAAGCGGACCTGATCCTGCAAGGCAGGGCGCTGATCCGAAACGTCAACTGGCTGGCCGATGCCGCCGAAGAGCTTCGCGACACCAATTTCGAAGTGTACAATCATTCCTACCAAAGAGGGCAAAGAAGAAGATAGCGCGGATTCATAGGTAAAAAATTGAATAGTACAACATGGGATCTTACTCGGAAGAGTGGGGTCTTTTTTTTTTAGGTAGTGAAATTCTAATATCAATCAATATATTAGGAGCTTAGCTTGATATTTACTGTCACCTCAAAATCTAATATAGGCAAATATATTTAAGAATGGTACAATTTATTTAAAATATGCCAATCAGGAGAATGCATGATGAACGAATCTTATGTTATAGCAGGTACAGTTGTGGTTATTTTTTTGATAGCTTTTTATATTTATAAGGGAATGCCAAAAAAGAGTGTATCTGATAACAATGGCTATATGATTGCAGAATCCCTAGATACACAAATGATAAGTGAAAAACAAAAGAATTTTGGCGAAGAGAGTGAGGCACTCGTTTCAGTTTCAAAATTACCGATGAATATTGAAGTGGAAGAAAATCTTTTGCATGAGATAACCGATCCAAACATAATGTCAAGGCTGTCCTCTTTGAGCCCGGCTATTGTTAATGCAATCGGAAAGACGCGAACAATAGCGACCACAACAACGACAAAAATATCTGGAGACTATTATCAAGTCAGTCTAAAAAAAGGCGGAGAACTAGTAAAATCTAAGAATATGGAAAATGCTTATCGTGGTTTTTCTCTCGGTCCGAAGGGAGTAAAAGAACAGGCAAACTTAATGAAAGTCAACCCAACCAAAACTAAAAAAATAACGACAAATACCAAGATGGCAACATCAGCTGCGGCAAATGTCATGAACGTTGCCTCACTTATCGTGGGTCAGTACTATATGTCTGAGGTAAATTCAAAGCTAGAAGGCATGAACAAGTCATTGAGCGCAATAAGTGATTACCAGAAACGCGAATTCAAAAGCCGTGTTCGTTCTCTAATTGCTAATGTTCAAGCCATATCAACATTTACTGAGGAAATTTTTGATGACGAAACTATCCGCAACAACAAACTAATACACTTACAACAGTTGCAGGAACAAACAACACAGTTACTAGAACAAGTCAATCTTGAAATTGAAGAATTGATTCAAAAGGAAACACAAATTAGCTATGAGGAATATTCAAGCATCGTCAATAAACTCGACGGGTTAGTTTTCTTTCAAAAAATACTCCTTAGGGTTTTACAGGAGATTGGGAAACTAACGGTTGTATTCGGGAATGGGAAATTATCCCAAGAAAGCAGCTTTTCGTTATTCCACACCTATGTAGAACAAACTTCAATGTTAAGTGATGATGTGATCGTTTGGCAGGAAAAATACATTGACAAGTTTGCAATCGACCTGGATGCAAGTAAACGCAGAAAACAAGGGGTTGAAGGTGTTGTCACAAATATTACAGGAGTTATTAAAGACGACTGGCGGTATGCAAAATTGGAAGAGAGCTTAACCGTTAAGATCAAACAGCAGTTGACTCCTGCTGATATTGAGAAGGAGTCTAATGAAACAAATCTATATCAAACCGACCTTCAACTCTTAATAAAAGATGGAAAAACATATTTGTGGTTACCGGGAAAGTAACAGTCGTAGGCATATCTACTGCTAAGATCATGTTTACCAATCTAATGTTCGAAGTCGAATTATGATAATTACTTCAGAATTTAAAATGATTGATTGGAGTGCATATGAATGGATGAAGAGGTATTAAAGCAACTTCGCAAATTAGCAATAACTAAACAACTCAATTTTTTAATTGGATCTGGTGCCTCGGTTCCAGCTATTCCTCTTATGAACTATTTTAAAGATACACATGAAAAGTCGGGTAATGAACAACTAGCAGAAAAAGTTCAATATATTAGTGATAAAATATTGTCCGATAAATTTTATACAGAATGTGAAATAGCTGAAAAGAATATGTATATCGTTTTTGAAATGTATCAAAAATTTATTGAAAGTATTGTTTCGTTAGTAAATCTTTCTAATTCTCGTCAAACCCCAAAAAATGTTAATATTTTTACGACAAACTATGATTTGTTTATAGAGAAGGCAACTGATCAAGTTTTGAAAAAGCATAGGTTGGTTTTTAATGATGGTGCCAGCGGGTATTTTGAGCGTTATTTGGATAGCTCAAATTACAATCATACGGTTTCTTATAAAGGATTGAATGATAATTATATTAATGAGATTCCATCTATCAGTTTAATCAAACCGCATGGTTCAGTGAATTGGGAAAAACGTAATGCTAATATTATGATAAAAGGGGAAGTGGTTGATAATCCTGTTATTGTAAAACCAGACGGTTTAGAATCAGCAACAACTTTTGAAAATAATCATTTTCATGAAATGCTACGAGTGTTTCAATTAGAATTAGACAAACCACAGTCAATATTGTTTGTGATTGGATTTTCGTTTCAGGATAAACATATTGCAAAAATGGTTAGACGAGCTGTTCAGAATCCAGAATTGATGGTTTACGTATTTGGTTACTCTGACACGGATAGGCAAACTTATTTAAATAATTTGCAATATAAAAGTGAACGTCCTAATTTCAAGATATTAACGCCTAAAAACTTTGATGAACATCATAAAAATGAGTATTATAATGCTGAGAAGGGTGAAAATTTGTATAATTTCACACTATCAAATTTGACACGTATTTTATCAGGTGCAACTTTGGAGGATTTGAAACATGGAAAAGCCTAAGAAAAAACTGGGCGTGATTGTTGGTGTCGATGGCAATATTTCTCAAGTTGGTATGTACAGTATGTCAAATGACGCTGAATTTATTTGGTATGGAGATATTTTATCAGGACCTAAAATTGGTGCATTCCTGACTATAAACCAAAATGACATTAAAATCATTGCTACAGTTTCAACTGAAAAAGTTGTTGATCAGCAAAATACAATCAGAAGTACTGAATTTGACAATCGCTATTCAAAAAATTCTATCAATCGACTTATTACCTTAAAGACAAAAGGTGTGATCGATGGTAACAAATTCCAAGTCACTAGCCAATATGTTTCAATGATAGGCAATGAAGTTACTTTGACCACGCAGGATGAACTAAAAATTATTTACGGTGTGGAATATAATGAACCAACTATAAAAATTGGTAAATCGATATTAGAAGGACAGCCAATACAATTACCAATCAATTCATTTTTTGCTTCACATATTGGAGTATTTGGGAATACTGGAAGCGGAAAATCAAATACTCTGCATAAATTATATCTAGAGCTTTTTAGGTCTCGTTTTTATGAACAAATTGTTCACAAATCTCAATTCTTCGTGATTGACTTTAATGGAGAGTATACGGGTACTGATATTTTCGGTGTAAAGACTGATGACAAAGAAATTTTTGAGATTGATACTGGAGATAAAGATGTAGAGAAGAAATTACCTGTAAAAAAAAAATATTTATTTGATGCTGATATTTTAGCGATTTTATTTGATGCCCGTCCTGCGACACAAGTACCATTTCTGCGAATTGCTCTAAAAAATTTCAATGAAAGAATAATAGATGACGATAGTTTTGCGAACTTAGAAATCGGGTTACTTCTGTCAATTATTAAAGGAAGTAAAAGTGTTAGTGGTGATGCCGTTGATAATTGGATATCAGCTGCTGAAAGTATAGGGGTTGATAAGGATCATTTTACTGGGCTTGAAGATAATTTCTCAAAAACTAATTATGGTAATTTACAGATAACAAGCAGATCGGGAGTAGAAATTCTTAAAGACGGACAAATTACTGAACAAGGAAAAGCAGAACTAAAGATTGAAGAATTAAAAAGTGAACTTAAAAAATTATTTAGTGATGCTAGCCCTATTCAAAAACTAAGTTATTTTTTACTTTTTCAAAGAGTATATGTTTCTGCGTGGAAATCAGCAAATATTGAACATATAAACCCCTTATTCAATCGAATAAAATCTGCATTTGACAGCTTGGAAAAAGTGATAGAAGTTAGAGAGAATATTGATAATGCTTATAAAGCAATAAATATAATTTCCCTTGTTCATGCAAACCAAGAAATAACTCGTTTAGTACCCATGTTATTGTCGAAAATGATTTATGATGAGCAGAAGCATAAAATGGCGGGTAAGGTTATTGATCAGACAAAACACTTGATAATTGATGAAGCTCACAACATATTAAATGCACAATATCGTAATAACGGTGATGACTGGCAGGATTATCGGTTATCAATATTTGAAGAAATTATCAAAGAGGGCAGGAAATTTGGCTTCTATTTGACTCTTTCAAGCCAGCGACCTGCTGATATTTCAGCAACGATTTTGTCTCAAACACATAATTATTTTATTCACCGACTTGTTAACGAGATGGATCTACGTATGCTTGAAAATACAATGCCTACACTCGATAAAAGCGCCTATCAAATGATTCCTAGTCTTGGAAAGGGAGAAGTAATCATTACTGGCAATGCTATGCAGGTTCCAGTATTTGTAAAAATACCAAAAGAAGAGACTATTCGCCCAAATAGCGATGACGTTAATCTCATAGATTTGTGGAACCGATAAGTCTAAATTAGATGCATATGTGAAAAAAGCTAATTTCATCAACTTTTGAATAACCTAAAACAAAGAATTAATCACTTGTAAAGATTAAGATAACCCAAAAATTATAAATGAGGAATCCAACTATGGCGACAACAATAGAAGTCAATAAGCAAAGCGTTAAGCAACTATTAGAGACTGGGAAAATTCATAAATTTGTTATACCTGAATATCAACGCCCTTATGCTTGGTCTGATGAGCAAATTCAAATGCTCTTTGATGATTTGGTTGAGTATACAGCAAACGATAGCGAAAGTACTTATTTTCTAGGAACTGTTGTTTCATATGAAAACGACCTTGGTGAACAAGAAATTATAGATGGACAGCAACGTATAACTTCGTTATTTTTGTTATTACGTTCTCTTTATTCAAAACTTACTTCGATGACAGAAACAAAAGAAGTAAGGAATTTTAAATCGCAAATCGAGTCAGCTTTATGGGAGCAGGACGAATTGACTGCTGAAGTTGATTATGAGAAGACGCTTATTGTATCGAAAGTAATGGGAGAAGAAGGAAATGAGGCCTTCACAAACATACTTATTAAAGGGAAAGTTGAAAATGACGCAAAAGATAACTATTCCCTTAACTATAATTTATTTGTAGAATTAATTGAAAAATACGCAACAAATGAGCCAGAGTTGTTTTACTGGTTTATTAGAAATGTACTGAATAAGGCAATTTTACTTCCGATTACTGCTGATTCTCAAGACACGGCATTAACAATATTCTCAACGCTCAATGATAGGGGTCTCGCGTTATCTGATTCTGATATTTTTAAAGCAAAAATATATAACCACTTGGATGCGGAGCAAAAAGCAAATTTTATAGAGCTTTGGCAGCAGCTTGATGAAGATGCTACAAGTGCTAGTGAGAGCATTCAAAAATTATTTTATTATTATATGTTTTATTTGAGAGCATTGGAAAATGATAGAAATACAACTACACCAGGGATCCGAAAATACTATTCTAGAAATAATTTTGAACAGCTATATAATAGCCTGAATTATTCATAGATTTCCAGAAAACGTCTTGAAACGTCAGTCTTCCAACATATTTTGTCTTTCCAGTTCACACCCAAAAGGTGTGAAAAAAGAACCTCTATCTGTTATGGTAAATGTACGACCAAAAACCATAGAAAGGGGTTCTCTCAATGGCAACTTTACACGAAAATACTCTAAATTTCAATCAAAAAATGAC